>NZ_JBLUNZ020000052.1:0-15637 GCF_048061935.2 Leucobacter sp. BZR 635
CGACGGGCTCTGGTATCCGCCAGACCCTGCGAGTTCGAACATCTCGACGATAGGCGGCAACGTCGCGACCAACGCCGGCGGTATCTGCAGCGTCAAATACGGGGTGACGCGGGACTACGTCATCGCGCTGAAGGTCGTCCTCGCCGACGGCAGCATCGTGAGCGTTGGGCGCACGACCGCCAAAGGCGTCACCGGGTACGATCTCGTTGGGCTCCTGGTGGGCTCGGAAGGCACCCTGGGCGTCATCACCGAGGTAACCGTGCGACTGTTGCCGTTGCGCAGCCACCCCACCCGCGCGGTTGTGGGCTACTTCAACTCACTGGCTGACGCCGGGCGGGCGGTCGCAGCAGTCTCGCGCCTGAGCACCGTGCCGGGCGCCCTCGAGCTCATCGATCGGACATGCCTACGAGCGGTGGCGGAGTGGAAAGGCCTCGCGCTGCCGGTGGACGTCGAGGCCATGTTGCTCATTCGCATCGAGGAACCGGGCGATGCGGGAGCTGCCGCAATTGACGAGATCGTGCGGTGCCTGGAAGACAGCGGCGGGTCAGATGTGCGCCAGGCCCACAGCGAAGCCGAAGCCGATCTGCTGTTTCTCGCTCGCCGGCTCGCCTACCCCGCGCTTGAGCGGCTGGGCCCCGTGCTCACGGAGGACGTCTGCGTACCGAAGCGCCGCGTGCCCGATATGCTTCTGCGCATCCAAGCCGCAGCTCGCGATCACGACGTGGTTATCGCGAACATCGCGCATGCGGGCGACGGAAACCTGCACCCGCTCATCGTCGTGCCCGAAGGTGACGAAGCAGCCAAATCCCGAGCAAAACTCGCGTTCGATCGGATCGTCGCAGACTGTTTGGACCTCGGCGGTACGGTCACGGGGGAGCACGGCGTGGGGCTGCTGAAGCTTGCGGGGACCGAAGCCGAGCTGCCTCGCCGGGTGCTCCAGCTCCACGGTGACATCAAGGATGCGCTTGATCCGAACGGCACGCTGAACCCGGGCAAGGCGTTTCCGGGCTCCCTTAGGTAGGGAAAACCCGAAGGCGCGTCTCGGGTCAGCCCGCTGCTGCCAGGGCCCTGCGGGCCCTAACGTAGAAGCATGAGCAACGCACTGGGATCCCCGGCCGTCACCACACGGCCACGACCGCCGCTGCGCATTGTCACGACAATGCTGCACCTTGTCGCCCTCGGTCTCTTCGGCTCATTCGTGTTCGCGCTCGTGGCGGTCCTCTTCGGCGTCGGCCTCGGCCTGACGCTCGTGTTCGGGATCGGTCTGCTGTTCCTCGTCGCCCTCGTATACGTGCTGTTCGGCGTCGCCTGGTTTGAGACCGCGCGCGTGAGCGGGCTCTACGGCCTCGGCGTCCCTGCCTTGCGCTCGGTGCCGCAGCGCGGCGCGGGCCTCGGCGGGTTCGTCCGCACGCTCGGTGCGCAGGTGATTGACTCGCGCATGTGGCAGGGGATCGCGAGCTTCACTGTCGCGGGGTTCCTCGGCTTAGTGCTCCTTGTCTGCGCACAGAATTCGGTCTGGGGCATCGTCTCCGCAGCGCTGAGCGCGGGCGGGCGCACCGTCACCTACCATCCGGCGTTTGGGCCGTACTTCGAGGCCGAGTTCGGTGCGCTGCACCCGCTCGCCTACCTCGGCATCGGGCTCCTCAGCGCGGCCGCGATGGTCGGCATCGCCCTCCTCCACCGGTTGATCACCGTGTGGATCGCCGGCGCCGGGGCGGAGGCGGCGCAGCTGCAGGAAGCGGCGCTGACCGCCGAGCTGCAGCGGGCCGGCGCCGTGCGTGCGGCAGACGTTGAGCGCACGCGGCTTGAGCGAGACCTCCACGACGGCGTGCAGCCCAGGCTCGTGTCCGTAGGGATGACCCTGGGACTCGCCCAGCAGCAGATCGATTCCGACCCAGAGGCCGCGAAAGCGCTCATCACCGAGGCGCACACGTCGACGAAAGCCGCCATCACGGAGCTGCGGCAGCTCGCGCGCGGGATCCACCCCTCGGTGCTTGAGGATCGCGGCCTGGACGCGGCGCTCTCGGCGCTCGCCGGCCGATCCCACATTCCCATCGCCCTGGACGTGCAACTCGAGGGCCGGTGCAGCCGCGACGCGGAGACCGCCGTCTACTTCGTTATCGCCGAGTCCATTACGAACGCCGCAAAGCACTCGCGGGCGAGCGAGGTGCGCGTGGTCGTACGGTTGCGGGACGGCGCGACGCTGTGGGCCCGCGTGGAAGACAACGGCGCTGGCGGTGCCCGGGTGATTCCCGGCGGAGGCCTTGACGGCATCGCCAACCGGGTGCTCGCTGCCGGCGGCACGTTCCGACTCGACAGCCCGCTCGGCGGTCCAACATCGCTGGAGGTGAGCGTCCCGTGCGCATCCTGATCTGTGAGGATTCCGTGCTGCTGCGCGAGGGCCTGGTGCGGCTGCTCGAACATTCCGGGCACGAGGTGATCGGCGCATTTGCCGACACCACCGGCGTCGCCGAAGCGGTCACCCGCGAACAGCCAGACCTCTGCATACTTGACGTGCGGATGCCGCCGACGTTCACCGATGAGGGCATCAAGCTTGCCCTCGAGCTGCGCGCCGCGCACCCGCAGCTACCCGTGCTCGTGCTCTCGCAGTACGTCGAGGAGCGGTACGCGAGCGAGCTTATCGCCGGGCACGGCGGGGCCTTTGGATACCTGCTGAAGGATCGCGTCACAGACGTCGCTGAGTTCGTAGAGACGCTCGAACGGATTGCGGGAGGGGCGACCGTGCTCGACCCAGAGGTCGTGGCGCAGCTGCTCACCCGGCGCAGCAAGGACACCCGCATGGAGCGACTCACGCCCCGCGAGCGGACCGTGCTCGCAGCGCTCGCCGAGGGGCGATCCAATCAGGCGATCGCCGCGCTGCTCTTCCTCTCGGAAGCAAGCGTCGAAAAACACATCACCGCGATCTTCCAAAAGCTCGAACTCGAGCAGGATGAGCACGGAAATCGCCGCGTACTGGCCGCAATCGCACACTTGAAAAATGCCGGGGGCACACAGCTCCCAACGCAGGCAGCGCAGAACCGACAGACAGGATCCACACCATGACCCCCCAGCACCCCGCGCTCGGAACCCCTCCGACGAAGCCCCGGATGAGCGGCATCGCCATTGCGGTCGCTATCGTCGGCGGCATCGTGCTGCTGGTCATGGGTGCCTCTGCCGCGTTCGCGCTGGCCGCATCCTCGCAGCGCGCCGGCGAGGCTCCGGGCTCCGAACGCCCGCTCGTGCCCCTCGACGCGACAGGCGTCACAGGCCTCGACCTCAACGTCGGTCTCGCCGACCTCACGCTTGCCTTCGCTGACGTGCAGGAGGCGACGCTGGTGGCAACCGGCGGGCTTGCGAAGGGCTGGGAGTTCACGCGTGATGAGGACGAGCTGACCGTGCGCGCACCCCAGGCGAACTCAGGGTTTTGCTTCTTCGGCGTCTGCCCGACCACCCGCGGACAGAACGTCACCGCGACGCTTACGCTGCCGCAGGAGCTCGCCGGTCCCACGTTCGACGCCGAGATCAAAATCGGGATGGGGGTGCTTCGCGCGAACGGTTCCTTCGGTGAGCTCGACGTGAAGCTCGACGCGGGCGATGCCTTCATCTCCGGCGCGGCTGAGCACCTTGACTTGGAGATCGGGCTCGGTACCTTCGCAGGCGAGATCACGGGCGCGAAGACCGTCGCTGGTGAGGTCGCGATGGGCGACCTCGAACTGGTGCTTCGGGGCGAGGCTCCGAGCGAGGTAGACCTTGAGGTGAGTGCGGGATCCATCGATATTGCCGTTCCCGCGGGTGAGTACGACGTCACCTCGACGAACACTGCCGGATCGATCGACAACTCGCTGCGCACCGTGCCGGGCGCGCCGAATCGAATCACCGCGAAGGTTGACATGGGAGACATCGCGCTGCGCGAGTCCCGCTAAGGTGCCTGGGTGCCTGGGTGCCTGGGTGCCTGGGTGCCTGGGTGCCCGGGCGCCCCTGCCGGCCCCAACTGCCAGGCGGGCGCCCCTGCCCCTGTCCATCCCCACTGCCCCGATTATTCCTGCATGAGCTTTGTTCGGGCTGCACAAGGCTCAGACTAGATAACTCGGGGCAGTGAGGAGGGAAAGCCCGCCGTCCTGCCTCCCCGCCGTCCTGCCTCCCCGGCGCCCGACTCCTGGTCAGTTCGCGCCACCGTTCTCACCCGAATCACGGCTGCGGTGGAGCGACCTGACCAGAGGAGGCGCGCGCGGGGCTCCGCGCCATCACCCGCCCGTTCCGGCGCAGCCAGCGCAACACCGCGCCGACGTGTGGGAGTAAACTTGGCCCGTGAGCAAGGCGACGCGACAGATAACTCAGTCCAATAAGCTCGCCGGCGTGCGCTACGACGTACGCGGGCCGATCCTGCAAGAAGCAGAGCGGCTCGAACGCGCGGGCGAGCAGATCCTGAAACTCAACATCGGCAATCCCGCGCCCTTCGGCTTCGAAGCGCCGCCCGAGATCGTCGACGCGATGCGCGATGCGCTGCCGCACGCCCAGGGATACACCGACTCCCGCGGTATTCTCCCGGCGCGCGAGGCCGTCGCCGAGCACTACACGGGACTCGGGATCGCGGGCGTGACCCCCGACAACGTCTACCTCGGCAACGGCGTGAGCGAACTCATCTCGCTCGTACTGCAGGCGCTGGTGAGCCACGGCGACGAGATCCTCGTGCCGTCGCCCGACTACCCCCTGTGGACCGCGCAGGTCACGCTGCAGGGCGGCAAAGCCGTGCACTACCCGTGCGACGAATCCAACGGCTGGATGCCCGACCTCGCCGAGATCGAGGCGCTCATCACGCCCGAGACTCGCGGTATCGTGCTCATTAACCCGAACAACCCGACGGGTGCCGTCTACTCGGCCGAACTCGTGCGCGGCTTCGCGGCGCTCGCCGAACGGCACGGCCTCGTGCTCATGGCCGACGAGATCTACGACAGGATTCTCTACGACGGCGCACAGCACGAGCATGCCGCACTGCACGTCACCGACACGCTCTGCCTGACGTTTAGTGGCCTTTCGAAGGCGCAACGCGTCGCCGGGTATCGAGCCGGCTGGCTCGTGACCTCGGGTAACCTTGCGCGTGCCAGTGACTTCCTAGAGGGCCTCACCCTGCTCGCAAACATGCGGATGTGTTCGAACGCTCCCGCGCAGTACGCGATCCCGGTGGCGCTCGGCATTGAATCCTCAATCGATACGCTCTGTGCCCCGGGGGGAAGGCTGCTTGAGCAGCGAAACGTCGCGCACGGGCTGCTCACCGCGATCCCCGGGGTGAGCTGCGAACTGCCCGGCGGCGCGATGTACCTCTTCCCACGGCTCGACCCTGAGCGCTACCCGATCGAGGACGACCAGCGGTTCGTGATTGAGTTGCTGAGGGCAACCCGCGTGCTCGTGACGAACGGCCGCGGTTTCAATCTTTCGACGCCCGACCATCTGCGCTTCGTCACCCTGCCTGAGGTGGCTGTGCTCGAGGAGGCGATCGGCCGCATCGCCGAGTATCTCGACACCGTGCGGGTGGCGTAGCAATGGGGATCCGCGTGCTGGCCGTCGGCAAAAAGCACGAAAGCTGGGTGAGTGACGGCATCGATCGGTACGAGAAGCGACTGCGCAAACCGTTCGACGTGTCATGGCAGCTGCTGCCGCACTCTGCGCGCGAGGGCGACGCCGCGCGGAGCGAGGAGTCCGAGCGGATCCTGCAGAAGGTGGATCGCGACGCGTTTCTCGTGCTCCTCGACGAGCGCGGACACAACGTCGACTCCCCGGCCCTCGCCACCCGGATGCAGGCGGCCTTTGACGGAGGCAAGCAGATCGTCATCGTGATCGGCGGAGCGTACGGCGTCGACGACGAGGTGCGTGCGCGCGCCAACTTCCAGTGGAGCCTCTCGAAGCTCGTCTTCCCGCACCAGCTCGTGCGGCTCATCCTCGCCGAGCAGCTCTATCGCGCGCAAGAGATCGCAGGCGGCAGGCCCTACCACCACGTGTAGTGGATCGTGCCCGTGGCTGCGTGGCTGCGTGGCTGCGTGGCTGCGTGGCTGCGTGGCTGCGTGGCTGCATGGTGGCGCGGCTGACCGACAGAGCAGCGGATCCGCGGGGCAATGTCTGGGGTCGGGGGTACCGTTTCGACATGTCCCCGTTCCGACTCAGCTCACGCACGCTGCCACCGCGGCCATCCGGCGCGCTACGGCCGGTGCGCCCTACGCACGGCTCACCGCCAGCTCCGGCGCCGGTGCCGGTTCCATGGCGAGTGGCGCGTCGCGGGCTTGGCGTCATCGAGATCGAGCACCGAGGTAGCGAGCCTGCGCACTCGGTGCGATTCGCGCTGTCGGGAGCCGGGATCCTCGGGCTCTCACTGCCCTGCATCGTGCACCCGGGGGAGCGAATTCGGGTCGCGGTGCGGGGCGCACAGGCAGAGAGCGCTGTCGCGGCGCACGACGCGATGCTTGTGCTGCGCTGGTTTCAGTCGGACGGGACTGAACTGCTCTGGCCGATCCCGGTGGAATAGTTCCGTAGGCGCTGCTGTTGGCCCTGTGCTGCTGCACACCTTGCGGCCGCGAACCGCTCGCACGGTTCTCGCACGCACGGCCGATACTGCGCCCTGCCCAAGCGCCAAAGCTCCCGTGTTATTTATTCTGCTCCGTTTTTGGCCTGTGCGGGAGTCAGTCTGAATTAATCGGGGCGTTGAGGATGGCAGATGTTGGTACCTGCGAAGTGCGGAGCGCCGCTCAGGTAGCGCGGACGACCCCGTTCAGGCAGGCCGAGTGCTCGAACGCACAACGAGTTCGGTCTCGATGATCGCCTCAGACGTGGGGGTCGCGGTGCGGCCCTCGATGCGGTCGAGCAGCGTTGTGATCGCCTGGAGCCCGAGCGCCTGAAAATCCTGGCGCACCGTCGTGAGCGGCGGGAAATAGTGTGCGGAGTCGGGCACATCGTCGAACCCCACGATGCTCGCGTGCTGCGGCACCCGCTTGCCTCGCTCCGCGAGACCGTGGATGAGCCCGAGCGCCATCTCGTCGTTCGCGCAAAACACCGCGCCTGCGCTGTCGAGCTGGGCGGCGGCCGCAAAGCCAGATCTCGCGGACCAGTCGCCCCGCACGACGTCTGGCACCTGGGCCCCTGCGGCATCGAGCGCGGCGCGCCAGCCCCGCTCACGCTCCGCGGCAGCGAACGAGCCAGCGGGCCCGGCGAGATGCCACACCGTGTCATGGCCGAGTTCGAGCAGATGCGCGGTTGCTGCCTGAGCGCCGCCGTAGTGATCCGAACGCACGACGTGCGACACTGCCCCGAGTAGGGTGTCTGCGGCGATGATGTGTAGCCCGGCGGGTAGCTCAGCGCTCGACAGCAGTGCGGAGGCCTCATTGAGCACGAGTACGCCGTCGACTCCCTGGCTCTCGAGCCGCAACAGGGCGTCTGACACCGAGCCGGTCACGGTGACGACGGTGATCGCGTAGCCGCGAGCCTCCGCGGCTGCAACGGCGGCCTGGAGTGTGCGGGAGTTTCCGACGGTGGCGAGCGTGGTGACGACCAGGCCGATGGTGTGGGTGCGGCCCGTGCGGAGGGCACGTGCGGCTCGGTGCGGCCGATACCCGAGCTCGGCCATCGCGGCCTCAACGCGCTCGCGCGTGCCGGGCTCGACGCGCGCGCTGCCGTTCACCACGCGCGAGACGGTCTGGCCGGACACCCCTGCGCGCGCGGCGACATCCGCCATCGATACTGCAGCGCGCATAAGGTGCCCTCTCGCTCGACGTTCTACCGCCGAAAACCCTACCATGTTGACGTTGCCACGCGATTGGACCTAGCATGTTGACGTGATCACGGACGAAGCAGCTCACGCCGAGGCGCTCAGTGCCGGGGTGACGAAGCGGCGATCCCTCCTCGCGGACGGACGCGAACTCTTCTATTTCGACGACCCGGGCACAACCCTCCCTCCCGAGCGCGCCCTCGATGTGCGTGAGCTCGCTCCGCGGCCGACGACCGCCCAGCTGCGGTTCGACGTCCTCACCGGCGACTGGATCTCGGTCGCCGCGGCCCGCCAACACCGCGCATTTCTGCCGCCTGCGGAACTCGATCCGCTCGCTCCGCAGACCCCCACGAACCCGTCTGAGATCCCGAGCAACTACGACGTCGCCGTTTTCGAGAACCGCTCGCCGTCGTTCGGACCCGCGCTGGGCGAGGCATCGCTGCCTGACCACACCGGGCGCTTCGACCTCGAGGCGCCCGCGGCCGGCCGCTGCGAGGTCGTCTGCTTCAGCCCAGAGCGCTCCGGATCGTTTGGCTCGCTGAGCGCGACCCGCGCGCGCACCGTGATCGAAGCCTGGGCAGACCGCACCGCCGCCCTCAGCGCCCTCCCCGGCATCGAGCAGGTGTTTCCGTTCGAAAACCGCGGCGAGGACATCGGAGTCACGCTGCCGCATCCGCACGGCCAGATCTACGCCTACCCGTACGTGACGCCGCGCACGCAGCGGTTGCTCGCCCGGGTCGCCGAGCACGGCGCAGGGCTGTTTGCCGAGCAGCTCGCCTTCGAGCAGGGATCCGAGCGCGTGGTGCTGCGCGGCGAGCACTGGACCGCATTTGTGCCCTTCGCTGCGCGCTGGCCGGTCGAGGTGCAGCTCATGCCGAACCGGCACGTCCCAGACCTCGCTGAGACCAGCGCCGCCGAGCGTGACGAGCTTGCTCCGCTCTACCTCCGGCTGCTGCGCGGCATCGACGCCCTCTATGACACCCCGACGCCGTACATCGCGGCCTGGCACCAGGCTCCCGTGCGCGAGGGGCGGGGCGAGGTGCGGCTCCGGCTCGAACTCACCTCACCCCGGCGGGCCGCCGACCGGCTGAAGTACCTTGCTGGCTCAGAAGCCGCGATGGGGGCCTGGATCGCCGACATCCCACCAGAGGCGCAGGCAGCCAAGCTGCGTGCCGCGCTCGCCACTGTGCAGGAGGACCCCCAGTGACCACGGCAATCGAACGCGCCGAGGAGCTGTTGCGCTCCCTCACGGGGGTGCCCGCCGACGGCGTGTGGTCGGCCCCTGGCCGCGTCAATCTCATCGGGGAGCACACCGACTACAACGACGGCTTCGTGCTGCCGTTCGCGATCCCACAGCGCACTGCGGCGGCGGCCCGGCTGCGCGGCGACGGCATCATCCGGGTTGCTTCGACACTCGCCCCCGCGCCGGTGGAGGTCGCGCTCGATGATCTTGATCGTCTGTCCTCGGCCGACGCTGGTGCCGAGGCCGAGGCCGACGCCGACGCCAAGGTCGAGGTCGAGACCGACGCCGCTCGCGACGCGGCTGGGCGCAGTACCGGGCGACCCGCGGTGCCGGAGTGGGCGGCGTACCCGCTTGGCGTCGCCTGGGCGATGCGCGCCACAGGTGTGCGGGGCACAGGTGTTGACATCGCGTTCGCCTCTGACGTGCCGGTGGGGGCCGGGCTCTCCTCGTCCGCGGCAATCGAAGGAGCGGCCGCCTCCGCGCTCAACGCGCTGTGGGGAGGAGGCCTCGACCCGGTGGCGCTCGCCGCGGTTGGCCGGCGGGCGGAGAACGAGGCGGTCGGCGCGCCAACCGGCATCATGGATCAGATGGCCTCGATGCTCGGCGAGCCCGGTACGGCCCTCTTTCTTGACTGCCGGAGCATCGCGAGTGAGCACGTACCGTTTGAGCTCGCCGGGGCCGGGCTCGCGGTGCTCGTGATTGACACCAGGGTGAAGCACTCCCACGCGACCGGAGGCTACGGGGAGCGTCGCGCCGAGTGTGAACGAGGTGCCGCGCTCATGGGCGTTGCCGCGTTGCGTGATCTCTCGGTGGCGGATCTTGCTGCCGCGCAGCGCAGCATGGACGACACCACGTTTCGCAGGGTTCGCCACATCGTCACCGAAAACCAACGGGTCATTGACACGGTGGCGCTGCTGCGGGCAGACGGGGTGCGAGCGATTGGCGGTCTTCTCACCGCCTCCCACGCGTCGATGCGTGACGACTTCGAGATCTCCGTGCCCGAGCTAGACACGGCTGTCGATGCTGCGCTCGCCGCCGGGGCGCTCGGGGCGCGGATGACGGGCGGCGGTTTCGGGGGATCCGCCATCGCGCTCATCGATACTGACCTCGTCGGGGCGGTGAGCGACGCGATTCAGCGGGCGTTCGCCGCGGCTGGGTTCGCTGAACCCGCGATGTTTACGGTGCGGCCGGCGGGCGGCCCGGTGCGGGATCGATAACCTCTCCGACTGCCGCGCGTACCCCCGCCAAATGACAGTGGCGCATGGTTGAATTCGGGCATAAAATACGCCCTCGCGGCGTTGCAATATGTAGGGGTGTGAGGAGTTTTCCGACACGCCGAGCCAGGGCAGGGGATGAAAAATCTTTTTGTCTCCCCAGCTTGTGGATAACCTCCGATGAGGGGCGGAACTGAGCCAAAAGTTCTCCCCAACTCCAACCAAGAGTCGGTGGAAAGTCCGTGGAAAACTACATCGCTGTAACTACATCATCTTGTGGTCGCCCCGGGTGTGGTTCACTAGATGTTGTGGCTCACGCGAGCAAAGACTTTTGAGGGAAGGGCATAAAAATGGCAGTAACGGTCTACACCAAGCCGTCGTGCGTTCAGTGCACGGCAACCTACCGAGCTCTCGACAGCAAGGGCATCGAATACGAAATCCACGACCTTTCTGAAGACGAAACTGCGCTGCAGGCCGTCAAGGAACTGGGGTACCTTCAGGCGCCCGTCGTGGTCACTGACGATGAGCACTGGTCGGGCTTCCGTCCCGACAAGATCGCGGAGCTCGCCGACCGGATGCTCTAGCCCAGAGATGTGTGGTTACCGTGAGTAATTTGGTGTACTTCTCCAGCGTTTCGGGGAACACGCACCGCTTCATTGAGAAGCTCGGTATCCCCGCGAAACGCATTCCGTTGTACGCGCGAGACGAGCCGCTAGAGGTTACCGAACCCTACGTGCTCCTCGTGCCGACCTACGGCGGTGGGCCCGCACTGCGAGCGGTTCCGAAGCAGGTGATCAAGTTCCTCAACGACGAGAAGAACAGATCACTCATTCGGGGAGTGATTGCGGCGGGTAACACCAACTTCGGGTCGGGCTTCGGCATCGCAGGCGACATCATCGCCCGCAAGTGCCAGGTGCCTTTCCTGTACCGATTTGAAGTGTTTGGAACTCCGGACGACGTGACAGCCGTCCAAAAAGGATTGGAAAAGTTTTGGAAACAGCAGTAATGGAGCCGGGGCTTGAGTCATCGAAGATCAGCGAGATGGACTATCACTCGCTGAACGCGATGCTGAATCTGTACGACGCAGACGGCAAGATCCAGTTCGACAAGGATCGCGAAGCCGCGCGGCAGTACTTCCTGCAGCACGTCAACCAGAACATGGTGTTCTTCCACAATTTTGAGGAGCGCCTGCGCTACCTCATCGACAACGACTACTACGAGAAGGCGCTGCTCGACCAGTACTCGACGAAGTTTGTCGAGAAGCTCACCGACGAGGCGTACGCCCTGAAGTTCCGCTTCCCGGCATTCCTCGGCGCGTTTAAGTTCTTCACCTCGTACGCACTGAAGACGTTTGACGGCAAGCGCTACCTCGAACGCTTTGAGGACCGTGTGGTCATGGTCTCGCTTGGGCTCGCCCAGGGCGATGAGGAGCTCGCACGCGGCTTCATGCGCGAGATGATCTCGGGCCGGTTCCAGCCGGCAACGCCGACCTTCCTGAACATGGGCAAGGCGCAGCGCGGCGAGCTCGTGTCCTGCTTCCTCCTCCGCGTCGAGGACAACATGGAGTCGATTTCGCGTGGAATCAACTCGTCGCTGCAGCTCTCGAAGCGCGGCGGCGGCGTCGCCCTGTCGCTCTCGAACGTGCGCGAGGCCGGTGCCCCGATCAAGAAGATCGAGAACCAGTCCTCAGGCATCATCCCCGTGATGAAGCTCCTCGAAGACAGCTTCAGCTACGCGAATCAGCTCGGCGCACGCCAGGGTGCGGGAGCTGTGTACCTCTCGGCGCACCACCCCGACATCATGAAGTTCCTCGACACGAAGCGCGAGAACGCGGACGAGAAGATCCGCATCAAGACCCTCTCGCTCGGCGTTGTCGTGCCCGACATCACCTTCGAACTCGCGAAGAAGAACGAGGACATGTACCTGTTCTCGCCGTACGACGTCGAGCGCGTCTACGGAATCCCCTTCGGCGACATCTCGGTCTCTGAGAAGTACTACGAGATGGTCAACGATTCGCGTATCTCGAAGACGAAGATCAGCGCACGCCACTTCTTCCAGACCGTGGCCGAGCTGCAGTTCGAGTCGGGCTACCCGTACATCGTGTTCGAAGACACCGTGAACAAGGCGAACCCGATCAAGGGCCGCATTAACATGTCGAACCTCTGCTCCGAGATCCTCCAGGTCAACACCCCGACCACCTACAACGAGGACCTCAGCTACCGCGACATCGGCAAGGACATCTCCTGCAACCTGGGCTCGATGAACATCGCGATGGCGATGGACGGCGGCGACTTCGGCGGCACCGTTGATCTCGCGATCCGATCCCTCACCGCGGTCAGCGACATGAGCTCGATCGCTTCGGTCCGCTCGATCGAAGACGGCAACGCGCAGTCGCACGCCATCGGCCTCGGCCAGATGAACCTCCACGGCTACCTTGCCCGCGAGCACGTACACTACGGCTCCGAAGAGGGCATCGACTTCACGAACATCTACTTCTACACCGTGCTGTTCCACGCGCTTACTGCGTCGAACAAGATCGCGATGGAGCGGAAGCAGGTCTTCGGCGGCTTCGAGGATTCGAAGTACGCGTCGGGCGAGTTCTTCGACAAGTACACCGACGAGGTCTGGGAGCCCGCAACCGCACGCGTGGTCGAGCTCTTCGACAAGGCCGGCGTTGCGATTCCGACGCAGGATCAGTGGCGCGCGCTGAAGGCGAGCGTCATGGAGCACGGTATCTACAACCAGAACCTCCAGGCTGTTCCGCCGACCGGCTCGATCTCCTACATCAACAACTCGACGAGCTCGATCCACCCGATCGCGTCGAAGGTGGAGATCCGCAAGGAAGGCAAGCTCGGCCGCGTCTACTACCCGGCTCCGTTCATGACGAACGACAACCTTGAGTTCTACGAGGACGCCTACGAGATCGGCCCCGAGAAGATCATCGACACCTACGCCGCGGCAACGCAGCACGTCGACCAGGGCCTGTCGCTCACGCTGTTCTTCAAGGACACCGCGACGACGCGCGACATCAACAAGGCGCAGATCTACGCGTGGCGCAAGGGGATCAAAACGATCTACTACATCCGCCTCCGCCAGCTCGCCCTCGAGGGCACTGACATGACCGAGTGCGTCAGCTGCATGCTCTAACGAGCCCTGGCGCGACGATCAGACATACGAAGGACAGTAGAGGAACAGCATGAACCCGAAACCGTTCAAACTGGGACACCCGGTGCAGGCGATTAACTGGAACCGCATCGAGGACGACAAGGATCTCGAGGTCTGGAACCGCCTCGTGAACAACTTCTGGCTCCCCGAGAAGGTGCCGCTCTCGAACGACGTACAGTCGTGGGCGACGCTCACGCCTGACGAGCAGCTGCTCACGATGCGCGTCTTCACGGGCCTCACCCTGCTCGACACGATCCAGGGCACCGTCGGCGCCGTCTCGCTGATCCCCGACGCGTCGACCCCGCACGAGGAAGCCGTACTCACGAACATCGCGTTCATGGAGTCGGTGCACGCGAAGAGCTACTCGTCAATCTTCTCGACGCTCGCGTCGACGCAGGAGATCGATGACGCGTTCCGCTGGTCGAACGAGAATGTCGCGCTGCAGAAGAAGGCGCAGATCATCGTCGACTACTACGAGGGCGACGACCCGCTGAAGCGCAAGATCGCCTCGACGCTGCTCGAGTCGTTCCTGTTCTACTCGGGCTTCTACCTGCCGATCTACTGGTCGTCGAAGGCGAAGCTCACGAACACGGCAGACCTCATCCGCCTCATCATTCGCGACGAGGCCGTGCACGGCTACTACATCGGGTACAAGTACCAGAAGGCCGTCGAGAAGGAGACCCCGGAGCGTCAGGAGGAGCTCAAGGAGTACACCCTCGCGCTGCTGTACGACCTCTACGAGAACGAGATCCTCTACACGCAGGATCTCTACGACCCGGTGGGCCTCACCGAGGACGTCAAGAAGTTCCTGCACTACAACGCGAACAAGGCGCTCATGAACCTCGGCTACGACCCGATGTTCCCCAAGGAGATGACCGACGTGAACCCGGCGATCCTGTCGGCGCTCTCGCCGAACGCCGACGAGAACCACGACTTCTTCTCGGGATCGGGCTCCTCGTACGTCATCGGTAAGGCTGAGGCAACCGAGGATGAGGACTGGGACTTCTAGGCACTGATTGGTACTGCTTTCGGCAGCACGTAGGCCCGGAGCCGCTCTGTGCGGATCCGGGCCTACGTTTGCATCGGGCCAGGTCTCATCGAAGTTGCCTGTGTGTCCCCTCGGAACACCTTCCGTGACGGACACCAGCTTGATACGTTGGGCTCATGAGCACGCAATCCGCAAAAGCCCAAACCCTCACCCAGCTGCATGCCGCCCCCGAGATCCTGCGCGTTGTGAACGTGTGGGATGCGATCTCGACGAAGGCAGTAGCAGAACTCCCCGAGACGCGCGCGATTGCGACGGCAGGGCACTCCATCGCGGCGACCTACGGCTACGCCGACGGCGAGATCCCGCTCGAAGTCACGCTCGACATGATCGGCCGCATCGTTGAGGCCGCCGGCGACCTGCCGGTGAGCGCTGACCTCGACGGGGGCTACGGCAACTCGGGCGAGACCGTGCGCCGCGCGATCGGCAAGGGCATTGTTGGCGCGAACGTCGAGGATCGGCTGCGGCCGCTCGCTGAGTTTGCCGCCGATGTGGAGGCCATCGTGGCTGCCGGCGAAGCAGAGGGCGTTCCCTTTTCGCTGAACGCTCGCACCGACGCGCTCGTGCGCGGTGGTGGCCGCCCGCTCGAAGAGTCGATCGCCGACGCGATTGAGCGCGGCCGCGCCTATCTCGCGGCTGGTGCCGACGTTGTGTTCGTTCCCGGCGTCCTCGACGCCGACACCACTCGTCAGCTTGTTGCGGGCATCGGCGAGCGCAAGATTAGCGTGATCGGGCTTCCCGGTGCGCTCACTGCTCGTGAGTACGAGGAGCTGGGCGTTGCCCGCATCTCCTACGGGCCGACGACGCAGCGGGCCGCGCTCACCGCGTTCCAGGATCTCGCCATCGATCTCTACGCTGACGGCGTGATCCCTGCGACGGTTCGCGAACTGAACTGAGGCTCGCGTCACAGCGCGCTCATGCCAGCGGTTGGCTGGCATGAGCGCGCTGTGCTTGCTGTGCGCCAGGCATTCTCGGGTCCCTGCACAGGTGTCGAGAACCGCCCGTGCCTCGCTAGTGCGTCCGCTGCCTGCGGCTCGCGAAGGCCCAGCAGGTTGCTCCAAACACGAGGAGCGCTGCCGCGAGGCCAATGCTGATGGCCCCGAACTCGCTACCGGACTCCGCAATGGCGGGAGGCGGAGTCGGAGGCGCGATGGGTGGCAGCGTGGTTGGCGGTGTCACTGATGGCTTGGTCGTCGGCCGAACGGCGGTAGGCTCCC
>NZ_JBLUNZ020000053.1:0-54523 GCF_048061935.2 Leucobacter sp. BZR 635
ACCGGCCGTGAGGAAGACATCGCTCGTTACCGGGGAAGCAAAGTCGTATACGACGCCGTCGGAGGCCCAACCCGTAAAAGTGAAGCCCGCCCGCACCGGATCAGCGGGGCGCGAGACCGGTTCGCCGCTCGGGACCTCCTGAGTGAATGACTCACTGCCATTGTGGGGATCGAACGTGACTGTGTGCGTTTCAACAATGGCTTCGTGCCACCCTGCGACGAGCGATAGGTCCCGCTCGACGGGTGCGCCAAAGTCGTAGATCGCTCCGTCCAAGGTCCAGCCGGTGAAGGCGTAGCCGTCCCGTGTTGGTGTATCTGCAGGAAACACGACCTTCCCACCCGCCTCGATCGATTGCTGTGGGAAGGTGCCGGATCCTCCCGCAAGGTCGAAGTTCACTTCAAAGGTGGGCAGAGCCGCAGCCCTCCAATCGGCAAACACGATCGTGTCACTGACGATCGGTGCAGAAAAATCGAACGGGACGCCGCTCGTGTCTATCCACCCAACGAACTCGAACTTGCTCCGCTCCGGCGCGTTTTCGGGCTCAGTGACGGTTCCGCCGGACAAGACGGATTGCGCGTCAACCGGGCTGCCGCCGGTCGAGTCGAATGACACGGTGCGGGAAGGAACACGCAATTCTGCGGGGAGTGTACGTGCAGTCCCGAGCACATTTCTGGCGACTGCTCGGTAGAGCACTTGCTCGTGTTGTGGCGCCACAGACACCGAGAGCGTCTGCCCATCGTCTGAAACGCGCACCGCGGAGTCCTCGCTGGTTGGAAGCCAGGTTCCCCCGCCATCGAGTGAGAATTCCCATGCCAACTCAGGCGACGGGCTTCCGCTGGGGTGAGTGGAGAATTCCGCTTCTGCACCCAGCTGGGACTCCTGCGAAACGAGGGCTGTGACGTGGGGCGCATCCCCATACAGGTATGCCTGTGGGAGCGAGACGGGCTCTTGTCGATCGCCGTTGACAGTCCACTCGACCCCCACGTCGACTGGACCGTACTTCTCGCCTGCTGGGGTCTGAGCCGAGACAACGCCGGAATCACTCTCCGTGATGTGTGACCCAGGGCGATCGCCAAATGTGACTCCAGTGACTGTGCTCTTCATCTCCGGAGGGAGCACTGGCGAAGGGGCAGCGAGATCAGTGCGGGTGCCGTCACCAAGCTGGCCGAAGGCGTTGCTTCCCCAGCTGTAAGAGAGCCCGTCGCTCCCGCGTGCGAACGATGTGCCGGATCCGGCAGAGATTCCCACAAAGGTGACGCCGGTGGGAGCCTGGACCAGCACAGGAGTCGGACTACCGGAAGGCGAGGTCGTCCCATTGCCGAGTTCGCCGTGGCTATTTGACCCCCACGCGTATATCTGCCCGTCAACGGTCAGCGCTAACACGTGGCTCCCTCCTGAGACGACACGTTGAAACAGGACACCCGGTGGAGTGGCCGCACGCACAGGCACCTGGCTTTCCCACTCGTCGCTCCCATTGCCGAGCGTGCCTTGGTAGTTCGAACCCCAGGAGTAGAGCTTGCCATCTGTACCGAGAGCGACAGAAAACTCCCAGCCTGCGGCGACTTGGGTGTATTTCACGCCGGGTGGCGTTGCGACCTTGGTCGGACGATCCAGCGGGCGCGGCAGGCTTGATGTGCCGAGCAGACCTGCGCTGTTGGTGCCCCAAGCGTACGTATTGCCGTCGCTTCCGACGGCAAGGGTGTGTTCAGCGAGTGCGCTCAAATCGGTAAAGGTGACGCCCGCGGGCATGAGTACCGGAACCGGTGTGGCCCGAATGTACGTGAACGATCCATCGCCCAGCTGGCGACTCGCGTTGGTGCCCCAGGCGAACGCGTTTCCCGACTCGTCGATACCAAAGGCGTGATCCTCGCCCGCGATGACTCTGGTGAACTTCGTGCCGGTGGGGAGCTTGACTTCGGAAGGAGCCTGAGTGCTCCCGCTTGTCGAGCCATTGCCGAGCGCTCCGTGTTGACCGCTGCCCCAGGCGTAGGTCTTTTCATCGCTGCCGACGGCGTACGACGTGAAGCTGCCCACTGCGACGTCGTCGAACGTGACGCCCGCTGGTGTTTGGGAGCGTACCGGGACGACTTGTGACCCCGGTTCTGCTGAGCCAACCTCGCCGTCGCCGTTGCCGCCCCATCCGTAGATCTTGCTGTCGTCACCGATGGCAAGCGAAGAGTGGTTACCGCCGCTGATGCGCACAATCTTGGGTGGATCTGGCGGCGACGGTGCGTCGAACGTGACGGTCTGGCCGCCTCGGAGCGGGCCTTCGGCCGGCGCAAGCGCTGCGGAGGCAGCTGCCGGTGAGAAGGCGAGGAGTATCGAAAGTGAAGCCCCAGCCAGTGGTGTCATGACCCGTTGTCGTCGCATCCCCGCGCCCCAATTCCTGTTCAACAGACTCGCAATGCCAATCGTACCTTTGTGGATCTTCTGCCTCGGCTTTCGCAATGCCTGGTTGCTGTCGCATCGCGGATGCCGCCCTGGGGCTTCGGGGATCGCCGCCGGAAACCCCAGATACCCTTATACCTATGCACCTCAACGAAACACGTGCCTGGAATCGCTTTTACGCCAAGGGCACTCCGATCGACATCGAGCCGGTGACGGGCTCCCTCGTGGACCTGCTCGACGAGCGCTGCGCCCAGTGGGCCGACCGCGACGCGATCAGCTTCTTCGGCCGCACGGTCACCTACCGCGAGCTCGGTGAGCGCGTCTCCCGCGTCGCGCAGGGCCTTGCTGACCTTGGCGTCGGTGCGGGGGATCGCGTTGCCCTCATCATGCCGAACGCACCGCAGCACGTCATCGCGTTCTACGCGGTGCTGCGGCTCGGCGCGATCGTTGTGGAGCACAACCCGCTCTACACCCGCGGCGAGCTCGAGACACAGTTCGCAGATCACCGCGCAGAGGTTGTCATCGCCTGGGATAAGGTGGTGCCCACCGTGCAGTCGCTGCCACGGGAGCTCGGGATCCGCACCGTCATCGCCGTCGACGTGACCCGCGCAATGCCGTTCGCGACCCGGGCCGCGCTCCGCCTTCCGATTGCGAAGGCGAAGGCCTCGCGCGCGAAGCTCACGGGGCCAACGGAGGGTGCGATCCACTTCGCCGACCTCGAGAAGGCACCACCGATTGCGGCGAGCCACCCGCGCCCCGGCCGCGACGACGTCGCATGCCTGCAGTACACCTCGGGCACGACTGGTACGCCGAAGGGCGCGATGATCACCCACGGCAACCTCTGGGCAAACGCCCGCCAGGGTGCCGCGTGGATGCCAGACTTCACCCGCGGCGAGGGCAGCATCTACGGGTTGCTGCCGATGTTCCACTCGTTCGGCGTGCTGCTCTCCGTTATCTACTCGGTCGAGACGGGCTCGCGCGCCGTGCTGTTCCCGACCTTCGACCCCGAGCTTGTCTCGCAGGCGGCGAAGCGCTTCCCGCCGACGTTCGTGCCGGCGGTTCCCCCGATGTTTGACCGGCTCGCGCGCGTCGCCCGCGACGGCAAACTCGATCTCACGGGCGTTGTCTACGCGATCTCGGGTGCGATGACGCTCACTCCCGCGGTCGTGAAGCGCTGGGAGGCGCTCGCGGGCAGCATGCTCAATGAGGGCTACGGCCTCACCGAGACGAGCCCGGTCGCCCTCGCGAACCCTTTCAGCGACGCCCGCAGGATCGGCGCGATCGGCATCCCGTTCCCGTCGACCGACATTCGGGTGGTAGATCCCGAGGAGCCCACCCGCCAGGTCGCCCTCGGCGAGGTCGGCGAGCTGCTCATCGCGGGCCCGCAGGTGTTCAAGGGCTACTGGAACCGGCCCGAGGAGACGGCGGCGACGCTGCTCGAGGGCGGTTGGCTGCGCACGGGGGATCTCGTCGTCCAGGATGACGACGGCTTCGTGACCGTGGTGGACCGCAAGAAGGAACTCATCATCACGGGCGGCTTCAACGTCTCCCCGAGCGAGGTTGAGCGCGTCGTGAACACGGTGCCTGGCGTCGCGGAGTCCGCGGTCGTCGGGATCGCCCGCGGCGGCGGTGCTGAAGTGGTGACCGCAGTCGTCGTGCTCGAGGAGGGCGCCTCGTTTGATGAGGCAGCGGCACGCGAGGCCGCACACGAGCAGCTCACCGAGTTCAAGCGCCCGAGCAGCTACCTCGTGTGGGAGGAGCTGCCGAAGTCACTCATCGGCAAGGTGCTGCGCCGCACTGTGCGCGACACGCTCGTCGCCGATCGCAAGGCGGTACGCGCCGCGGTGGATCCGGACGCCTAGCCTTCCCGCCCAGCGAGCCTTCGGCCCCTCCGCCCCTCCTCCCCTCGCGTCAGCGTTCACCTGCCATGATCTCGGCGAGGTCATGCCTGTTTTGCAGCTGAAACACCCTGATCTCGCCGAGAGCATACTGTTTGGGCGCACGCGGTGGGCGCAGGGGAGGGGCGGGGAGGAGAGGGGCAGGGGCGGGGCAGGGAAGGGGCAGGGCAGAGGAGGGGCCCGCGGAGCCTAGGAGTCGAAGATGTCGCCCAGGAACTCGAAGGGGCTCTTCTTCTTGCGGTAGCGTGGGTCGCCGTAGCCGGAGCGGCCGCGGTCGTCGTAGCGGGGCTTCTTGCCGCGGTCGTCGTGCCCGCGGCCGTCGTGTCCACGATCATCGTAGCCACGATCGTCATAGCCGCGCTCGCCGTAGCCGTAGGGCTGCGGCGGGACAGGCTGGCCATAGTGGTCGGGCAGCGGCGGTGCGGCAGGCGGAACCATCGGCGGCTGCGGTGCTTGCGGAGCCTGAGGGGCCTGCTGCGCGACGAAGGCCTCCGACTCCGCCTGGGCGCGCTCGAGGATCTTGTCGAGCTCACCGCGGTCAAGCCAGATGCCGCGGCACTGAGGGCAGTAGTCGATCTCGATTCCCTGGCGCTCGCTCATGAGCAGGGTGGTTCCGTCACTAGGGCAGTTCATAACTTCAGCGTAGAGAACGCGGGCCGCGAATCTGCTGGGATCGGATGACTCCAGGCTGATTCAAAGCGACGGTGCGAGGAAGCCCGTCACAGCGACGGTGCGAGAGGGCCCGTCACAGCGAATGCGGTGGATCCCCGTGGGCGTCGGCGAGCGCGATGAGCGCGCGGGCGGCGTCGCGGGGAACTGTCGGATCCATTCCGGTGAGGTCGTGGAAGGCGCGCAGCCGGTTGACGACGGTGTTGCGGTGCACAAACCCGGCTTCGGCGGTCTGCTTGACCGAGCCGCTCTCGCAGTAGGACAGGAACGTCCCGATGATGCGCTCGCGGTCGCCCGCGGGCACCCCGTCGAGGCCCGCGAGGGCTCGAGCGCTCAGGCCGGGAAGGAGCGGCGCGAGCGCGGCTGCTGCGACCGGCGGCCAGAGCTCGTGCTCGTCGCTCAGTCGCCCGGCCGGTGCGTAGGGCACGAGCCGGTGGGCGATCCTGGCGGCGTCTGCGACCCCGGCGAAGCCAGTGATTCCGTCGATCACGACACCGCGGGTGCGCGCCAGCGGATGGCGCGCGAGGACCTCGGCGCGCGGCCGCACAAAGAGCACTCCGTCGTCGAAATCCCAGACGAGGAACCGGCCGCGCGTGTGCTGGATCGCCGAGACAAGCCGCCGTGCCTCAGCTGCGGCGGCGGAGGGCACGAGAATCACCTCGTACTCGGCGTCGGCGGAGACCCCGAGCTCGCGCGCGACCTCGGCCGCAACCTCTTCCGGGCTCTCGGCGGCGAGCAGCCGAGCGAAGGCGCGGGTCTCGTTCGCGCGAGTGTCGAGGGCGAGGATCTCGCGCTCGTTGAGAAACGCGACCTGCACCTCGCTGATGTAATCCTCCACGGTCGAGAGTACGACCTCGGCGTGGTCAACGAGCAGCCCGGCGTCGCCCGGCGCGACGACGCGGGTGAGCCCCGCCCAGAGCACGCGGTAGTCGAGCCGCACGGCCTCAAGGAGGCGGTCGCGATCGACGCCCTGCCTGGCGCGGCGCACGCCGAGTCGCTGCGGGAGATCCGCGAGGGAGTTGGGGATCGGCTCGCCCCGGAGCTCGGTGATGAGCAGCGTCAGGGTCTCGCGTGCGGTGGCGCGGACGTCTGCTTCGGAGACGTCCTCGTAGCCGCTGCCAACGGCGCGGAGCCGCTCGAAGAAGTCCTCGACGAGCGCGTCCATGTCATCGCGGAGATCGGCGAGGGTCGAGATCCACCACGGGTCTTTCGGTTGCGCCGGTTGCGCCGGTTGCACCGACTGAGCCGGCTGTGGCGTGCTGGTCACACTGATCCTCCCTTGGAAGCGGTCACTCCCATAGTATTGAGTATTCACACACCGTAGGTCACTGATTCGCGCATAATTTTCTCTATTGTTGTGCAGATGCCTATTGAATGGCGTTAACTGTGTGCGAATGTCGATTGCCGCTGAACCGGGAACAGGCGACCGTAGATAGGTGGGCCGAAGATGTGCCCAAAACGTATTTCCATGGAGGAAACAATGACTGCACAGCTAGCTACGGACGAGGCTGTCCCGAACGGACGAATCGACCAGTCGAAGATGCGGAAGATCGCTACCGCGAGTGTCATCGGCACCACGGTCGAATGGTACGACCTGTTCCTGTTCGGCACCGCATCGGCGCTCGTCTTCAACCAGGTCTTCTTCCCTGACCTGCCGCCCGCTGTCGGCACGATCCTCTCGTTCCTCACCTTCGCGGCCGCGTACGTCGCGCGCACCGTCGGCGCGATCCTCTTCGGCCACTTCGGCGACCGCCTCGGCCGCAAGTCGATGCTGCTCGTCTCGCTGCTCACCATGGGTGCCGCGACCTTCCTCATGGGGCTCATCCCTGACTACAACACGATCGGCGTCGCCGCACCGTTCATCCTGCTGTTCCTCCGCATTATCCAGGGCCTCGCGCTCGGTGGCGAGTGGGGTGGCGCGGTGCTCATGACCGTTGAGCACGCCCCCGAGAACAAGCGCGGCTGGTACGGCTCGCTCGTGCAGGTCGGCGTTCCCTTCGGCACGCTGCTCGCGAACGTCGCATTCCTCATCGTGACCGCATCGGTCTCGCAGGAGGCTCTGCTCAGCTGGGGCTGGCGCGTCCCGTTCATCGCCTCGATCCTGCTCGTTGCTGTCGGCATCTACATCCGCCTGAACATCGAGGAGACCCCGAGCTTCCAGCAGGTCCGCGAGCAGGGTGCGAAGGCCAAGCTGCCGTTTGTGTACCTCATGCAGAACTACTGGAAGCAGGTCGTCCTCGGCGGCATCGCGACGCTGTCGACCGGCTCGACCTTCACCCTCATGGTCGCCTCGGGCATGAACTACGGCACGAGCGAGATGGGCTTCTCGGCGAACATGATGCTCTGGGTCGTGCTGGTGTCGTGCATCGTCGCACTCGTGCTCATCCCGTTCTTCGGCCACCTCTCCGACCGCGTCGGCCGTAAGCCGATCATCGCAGCCGGCATCATCGGTGAGGTCGTCCTCGCGTTCCCGTTCTTCTGGCTCATCAACACCGGCAACACCGCCGCAGTGTTCCTCGCCTACGGGCTCATGATGGTCGCGTTCTCCGCTAACTTCGGTCCGATCGCAACGTTCCTGGCTGAGCTCTTCGGCTCGAAGGTGCGCTACTCGGGCCTGTCGATCTCGTACATGCTCTCGGGTCTGCTCGGCTCGGCGATCACCCCGGCGATCACCGTCTGGCTGCTGAGCATCACGGGCCAGAGCGACTCGATCGCCTGGTACGTTGCCGCCGCGGCTGCAGCATCGCTGATTGCGCTGTTCCTGCTCACCGACAACCACAAGCGTGACATCGACCGCGTCGAGGCCACGAGCGCGATTTCGGTCGGCAAGTGATTCAGCGGATCGACTCGGCGCCGGGGCTCGCCCCGGCGATCGGGCCCTACTCACAGGCGGTCGTGGCGAACGGCTTCGTCTTCACCACCGGTCAGGTGCCGTTCCACGCGGACGGCACCGCCCCGGCGGCCTTCGAGGACCAGGTGCGCGTCTGCATCGAAAACCTGCGCTCGGTGCTCGAGGCCGCAGGCTCAGGCCTCGACCTCGTCGTCAAGGTGAACGCGTACCTCACCGACGCAGGCCAGCGGGAGCCGTTTAATCGGATCTACGCCGAGTACTTCGGCGACGCGAAGCCAGCACGCACCACCGTGTGCGTTGACATCTGGGACATTCCGTTCGAGATTGAGTGCGTCGCCGTCGTTCGTACGGACGCCGTAACCGAGGAGGCCGGGGCATGAGTCGATCCACCGAAGAACTAATCGAGGCGCTGAAGACCGTCGAGATCCCGACCCTCGGGCACTTCCTCGAGGACGGGTTCTGCGACCAGGATCTGCGCCCGGTCAACAGCGGCCCCCAGCTCGTGGGTCGCGCGCGCACGCTCGACCTCACGAAGCCCGACGCGTTCGCGGTGAACCGCGCGCTGCTCGCGCTCGAGCCGGGCGACGTGCTCGTGATCCGCGTCGCGGGTCGCGGCCATGCCCCGGTTGGCGCGGTCACGGCGCACGCCGCCATCGCCCAGGGCGCGGCTGGCATCGTCGTCGACGGCCCGGTCACCGACCAGGCCGCGCTGCGCGAACTGCAGGACCAGCTGCCCGTGTTTTCCACGGGCCTCACCGCGCGCACCACCAAGCGCTCGGGCGAGCTCGCGAACGAGCCGGACGGCGCGCTGGATCGCGCGATCGAGATCGCGGGCCAGACTGTGCGGTCGGGCGACCTCGTACTGGGCGATGCCCAGGGCGTGCTGATCCTCCCCCCGACCGGCCCCGGCGACGACGTGCTCGACGCCGCGCTCGCATCGGACGCCGCAGAACCCGCGCTTGTCGCGCGCATCGCCTCGGGAGAGGCGCTCGCGGCGATTATCGCAACCGAGTGACGCGAGGGTCGGGCGGCTTGAACCGCGGCCCGGCCCTCACCCACCAGTGAGTACCCCCAGATTTCGCGGCCATGCGCCGCACCGCTTCACAAGGAGAACATCATGACTTCGCAGCAGGCACCAGACAGCGCCGTTCACTCGGCAGGCCACCTCATCGTTCGCACGCTCGAGGCGCACGGCATTGAGCGCGTCTACGCGGTGCCGGGCGAGAGCTACCTCGATGTGCTCGACGGGCTGCACGACTCTGGCGTGGAGACGGTTGTCTGCCGCCAGGAGGGTGGCGCGGGCTTCATGGCGCTTGCCGAGGCACGGCTCACCGGCCGCCCCGGCATCGCGATGGTGACCCGCGGCCCGGGTGCCGCGAACGCGATGATCGCGATCCATACGGCTTACCAGGACGCGACGCCGCTCGTGCTCTTCGTCGGCCTCGTGCCCGTCAACGACCGCGAGCGCGACGCGTTCCAGGAGTTCAGCCTGACCGGCTGGTTCGGGTCGACCGCGAAGCGCGTCATGACGATCGACGACCCGAACCGCGCCGGCGAACTCGTCGCTGAGGCGATGCGGATCGCGGCCTCCGGCCGCCCCGGCCCCGTCGTGATCGGCCTCCCCGAGGACGTGCTCGTGCTGCCGGCCGTCCCCACGGTTGCGCACCCGGTCGCGCCCCCCGCGCCGGCTCCCCACCCCGCTGAGCTTGACGCGCTCGTCGCGCGCCTCGCGAAGGCCGAGCGCCCCGCGATCGTCGCGGGCGGCGACGGCTGGCACGCCGGCGAAGGCCGCGAGCTGCTCGCGTTCGCCGAGGCCGCAGGCATCCCCGTGTTCTGCGACTGGCGCGCGTACGACGCCGTGCCGCACGAGGGCGAAGCGTGGGCCGGCTGGCTCGGCTACGGCCGCACGGACGCCGTTGCCGAGGGCTACATCAACTCCGATCTGCTCGTCTTCGTGGGCTGCGGCCGCGCCGACGTGCTCAGCGACGGCTACACGCAGGGCTTCGACGCCGAGACCGTGCTCGTCACGGCAGATCCCGGCGCGACGATGCACTCCGGTCGCACCGACCAGCACATCCTTGCCACCCCTGCGACGTTCGTGGAGGCGCTGCAGGGCGCCGATGCGAGCGCTGCGCGCGGCGACCGCGACAACGCATGGCTGGCAGGCCGTGCCGAAGCGCAGCGCCAGACCGCGGCACACCGCCCCGACGCCTCGATCGATGGTGTTGCTCAGCAGATGGACCTCGGCGTCGCATTCGGCGAACTCGACGACCGGCTCGCAGGCGACGCCGTGCTCACCTTCGGTGCCGGCAACGCGACCATCTGGGCGCACCGCTTCGTGAAGCACCTCGCGCCCGCGAGCCTTGTGGGTGCCCGCAACGGCGCGATGGGCCTTGCAGTGCCGGCGGCCGTCGCAGGATCCCTCATTTTCCCCGAGCGCAACGTCGTCGCAGTCTGTGGCGACGGCGACTTCCTCATGAACGGCCAGGAGATCGCGACCGCGGTCGCGCACGGATCCAAGCCCCTCATCATCGTCATCGACAACGAGATCTACGGCACGATCGTGCAGCACCAGGAGAACCACTACCCGGGCCGCCGATCGGGCACACGCATGGCAAACCCAGATTTCTCAGCGTGGATGCAGTCGTTCGGTGGCCACGGCGAGCGCGTCGAGCGCACCGAGGAGTTCGGCCCCGCACTCGATCGCGCGCTCGCGGCTGATGCTCCCGCGCTCATCCACGTGCTCATCCCCGACACCGTGATGCCCCCTGCGTCGAGCGACGTCCCCGCAACCGGCACCGCCCGCGCCTGAGCCCCTGGAAAGGACACACCATGACTGACCAGCAACTCAACGAAACCTTCCTCGCCGACTGGGCGATCCACTCGCGCTTCGGCGCGGTCGAGGGCACCAACGGTGTCGACCGGCAGGCCGCAAGCGCCGCCGACGGCGAGCAGCGCAAGTGGTTCCAGGAGCTCCTCGAGTCGCGCGGGTTCACCGTGCGCCGCGACGAGGTCGGCAACCAGTTCGGCCTGCTTGAGCTCGTTCCGGGCGCGCCCTACGTGCTCACCGGCTCGCACATGGACTCGCAGCCGACCGCTGGCCGCTTCGACGGCGCCTACGGCGTCATGGCGTCGGCACACGCCTGCTTCCGCATCGCGGACGAGCTGCGGGCGAACCCCGAGCAGGCACGCTTCAACCTCGCCGTCGTGAACTGGTTCAACGAGGAGGGCGCGCGCTTCAAGCCGTCGCTCATGGGCTCAAGCGTTGTCACCGGCAAGCTCGCGCTCGAGGAGGCGCTCGCGACGGAGGATCCGAAGGGCATCACCGTGCGCGACGCGCTCGACGCGATCGGTGAGCGCGGCGCTTCCCCCGTGTTCGGCGAGGGCGGCGACCTTGAAGTCGCCTCGTACGCCGAGATCCACGTGCAGCAGGGCCGCAGCATGGAGGAAGATGGTGTGACCATCGGCCTCGTGAACGCGACCTGGGCCGCGCACAAGTACGACTTCCGGGTGAAGGGTGAGCAGGCACACTCCGGCTCGACGCTCATGGCCGATCGCCGCGACGCGCTGCTCGGGGCCGCCCGCCTCGTCGTCGCCGCGCGCGAACTCGTCGACGCGTTTGAGCCCGAGGCGCTGCACACCGCGTGCGGCGAGCTCACGGTGTACCCGAACTCACCCGTGGTTGTCGCGAGCGAGGTGCGGCTGCTGCTCGACCTCCGCTCGCCGAGCGCCGAGGTCATCCGCGAGGCGCACGAGAAGCTCATGGCAGTGATCGAGCGCGTGCAGATCGAGGATCGCGTTGAGATCGAGATCGTCGCCGAGCACAGCTGGGATCAGAACCCGTACCAGGAGGAGGGCGTCGCGCTCGCCCGCGAGGTTGCGGAGTCGCTCGGGCTCACCCACGACCGCGTGATGACGGTCGCCGGCCACGACTCGACGAATATGAAGGATCTCGTGCCGACCGTCATGCTGTTCGTGCCGAGCGTCGACGGCGTCTCGCACAACCTCAACGAGTTCACGCGCGACGAGGACCTCCTCGCCGGCATCGACCAGCTGAGCGGCGTGGTCGGCAAGCTCGCCGGAGGTGCGCTCGTCGCGTAGGGCGGCGCGCACGCAGGCAGCCCTTG
Source organism: Leucobacter sp. BZR 635 (assembly GCF_048061935.2). NCBI lineage: Bacteria > Bacillati > Actinomycetota > Actinomycetes > Micrococcales > Microbacteriaceae > Leucobacter > Leucobacter sp. BZR 635. The sequence continues at coordinate 11,934 of NZ_JBLUNZ020000053.1, forward strand.
CAGGCTGCTTGTGTAGGTAGCCCACTGGCTCGCGAATCGGCGGCCCGGATACACTGAGGACTGAAAACCTCGGGTTCCGGGCCGCCGTGGCATTCCCGCGGCAGCAGCGGCCTTCGCCCTGGAGAGAGGAACGCGTGCGAGACCCCCACAGCGCAGGTAGCGAACTTGCGCGTGCGATCCGGAGCCTCGTCACGCTCAATCCTCGCCCCGGTCCGCGGTACGGGATCGCCACCCGCGCAGCCCTATCGATGGGTCTCCCGCTCGCCGCGCTGACGCTCGCGGGCAGACCCGACGTCGGACTGCAGATGAGCGCGGGCGCGTTTCTTGCGCTGTTCCTTGCGGGTCACCCGGCGGCGGAGCGGGCCCGCGGGCTCCCCGTCATCGCGGTCGTGTTGTTCTGCGCTGCGGGGCTGGGCGCGTGGGTTGCGCCCTCGCCGTGGCTGAGCGGGATCGGCCTCGTTGTTGTCGCCGTCGCGGTGAGCGCCTTCGCATTTGCCTATCGACTCGGGCCGCCCGGGCCCGTGTTCTTCGTGCTCACGTTCGGCCTCGCGGGCATGATCACCGGGCTGCGCGATGGCGAGCGCGGCACCGATCCTCTCCCGTTTCTTGCTGCCTTCGCCTCCGGGCTGCTGTTCTCGTATGCGGTGGCGCTGTTGCCGCTGCTGGTGCAGTCGGGGCGTGCCGCCGCACGCCCGCTGCGTGAGATCCTCCCCGGCCCCTGGATGGGGCCGGGGGAGTGGTGGCTCGTGCTGCGCGTCGCAATCGTCGCCGTGATTGGCACGGTCGTGAGCGTGCTCTGGATCGACCCCACTCGCGCATATTGGACCGTTGCCGCGGGCGTTGCCGTCGTCGGCTTGAGCACCGTGCCCAACCACTCCTTCGCCCGCGGACTCCATCGCACCCTCGGCACGCTCGTGGGCGCGGCCGTCTACCTCGCAATCGCGCCGCTGGCACAGTTGCCGTGGGTGTTCTTGCTGCTGCTCCCGGCGCTGCAGTTCATCATCGAACTCGTGGTCGTGCGCAACTACGGGCTCGCGCTCGTGTTCATCACCCCGCTCGTGCTGCTCATTGCGGGCGCGGCAACGGGCAGCTCAGACCACTTCGCGACAGCGCTCGAACGGTTTGTGGATACGGCGATCGGGTCGGCGCTCGCGATGGCCTCCGGCGTGCTGCGGGAGCGGCCGAAGCCGGGGCAGCCCTCAGCAGGAACTGGGGCATGAGCATCCCACTTCCGGGGTGAAGCGGGATGGCTCCGGCCTGAGCGCCGAGGGGACTCGCTCTTGATGCGGAGCACGCCCACCCTGAGCGGCGCTCAGAAGATATGTCCTCGGCGAAGTCAGGAGCGATGTGCAGTAAAAATGCCATGACTTCGCTGAGGTCATGGCTTGTCAGCGCTAGATCGCTGAGCGTCACCCCCGCGGTGAAGAGCCGGCTATGGCGAGAACAGTAGGTGTGGATGGGTGAGGCGCCACCACAGGGTGGGGTCGGTGAAGTGGCCTTCCAGCCTGACCGGGACCGGATGCGTGCCGCGGTGGCCGGCGACGGTGATGGAGTCTGCCACTGCGACGCCGTCGAGGGATCGCGTCAACTCCTCGCCGGGAACCAGCAGCTCCGCGTAGCTCTCGGCCGCCGTGACCTCGACGACCTGCCCATCGACCGAGGTGAACGACCCGACGGGCTCGCCTGCGGTGCTCGCGATGATCGTCTGGGGCTGCTGCGCGAGCACCCCGAGGAGACGTTCGGCGTCTTCGGTACGCGCCTCAACACTGTCGCGGCCGAGCACCACGGCGATGCGGGTGAGCTCGCGTTCGGCGGTGGTGTCGGCGGAGTCGGTGGCAGCGCCGTCGGAGGCGGCCAGGCCGGGAGCGGCGGCATCAATTGCGGCTGCATCGATTGCGGCCGTGCCGCGCGCTGCCGCGGCGAGAGAGTACCCCGCGAGCTCCGTGTGACCCGTCTTCACTCCGACGCTGTCCGGAGTCTCTGCCAGCAGCGGGTTCGTGTTCTCCACCTCGCCGATGCCCCACGGCAGCGTCGCCCGCTCGAGCGCAACGATCTCGGCGAGCGCCGGATCGGAGAGCGTGAGCCTCGCCAGCTGCACCACATCGGCGGCGCTCGCGACGTTCCCATCATCGATGCCGCTCGGCTCGGTCACCCGGAGCGAAGCAAGCTCGTGCCGATCCGCCCAGTCGCTTGCCGCCGCGACGAAGGAGGCCGTGTCTCCGAAAATGGAGCGCGCGTACGCGGTCGCGAAATCATTCGCGGACGGCACGAGCGCGAGGGTAAGGAGCTGCCGCTGCGAGACCTCGGTACCTGCCTCGACGGGGTACGCGATCCCATCGACCTCCGCGAGTGCTTCTTGAAACGCGGTGTCCTCATCTGTCCAGGTGTAGAGCGGGCCCTCCTCACCAGGCGCGAGGGGAGCTGCCTCCTGGCCGACGAGCGCCGTCACCAGCTTGGTGATGCTCGCAAGCGGGTGCGGATCGTCATCGTTTGCCCACACCTCGTCGCCGTCGAGCCACCCGACCGCTGTGGGGAGCGACTCTGCGTCGACCGCGGCCCGCACCCCGGCATCGTCGGCAGGGAAAGACTCTGTCGCGCCGACCGCTGCCGTGAACTCCGGCACCGGCAGCGGGACGAGCGCGCTCGCCGAGACATAGAGGCCGCCCGCGGCGAGCACCGCGACGGCCCCGCCGGTAGCGATAAACCGGCGGCGCTTGCTCGGGAACGTGCGCTTGGGCTGCGCTGTGCCCTCAGCCTGCTCGGTGTGCTTCGCCTGTTCCGCTGACATAACGCCCTAGCCGAACAGCAGCCCGGGGTTCGTGAGCCGCCACCAGAGGTCGGGGGTGGTGAGCGCCCCGTCGCGGCGGATGGGGACGGTGACCTCCCCGGATGGCGCGGCGACCGTGATGCTCCCTGCCGTGTCGGCGGTGGCCGCGCCCTCTGCGAGGGTGACTGTGCGCGTGGCGCTCTCTCCCGGGAGCAGCGTCGCGCTCGCCGAAACCTCGGCAACGAGCGGCACGGTGGTGCCGTCGATGCCTGTGAGCGTGCCCACCTGCTCGTCCTCGGTCACCACCTGGGCATCCTGCGGGAGCTGCGCGAGGGCTGCGAGCATGTCGCGGCCCGACTGCGCGCGATCTGCGATCGTGGGCCGCGCGAGCGTCACCGAGATCTTCACGACCTCCCGGTCGCCGGCGGTATCCTGCTGCGCCGCCAAGAAGTTGAAGCCAGCTGACGCGGACCTCCCCGTCTTCACGCCGAGCATGCCTGGCAGCTCACCGAGCAGCGGATTCGTGTTCTCAATCAGCCCGATGCCCCACGGCATGATCGCCGACTGCGTGCTTGTGAACTCTGAGATCGTGGGGTGCTGCAGCGCCATCCTGCCGATCTTGATGAGGTCTGCCGGGTTTGCGCGGTTCCCCTCGTCCATTCCGGTCGGCTCTACCATCTCGAGGGAGTCGAGGCCGTGCCGATCCGCCCAGTCACTCACCGCGGCCACGAAGCCGTCGTTATCGCCGAACACCGAGTATGCGTAGGCGGCCGCGAAGTCGTTCGCCGACGGAAGAAAAATTAGTGTGAGCATCTCGCGCAGCGACACCTCGGTTCCCACGGGGATCGGGTAGGCGACCCCGTCGAGCGAGAGGTAGTGCTCCTGGCGCTCGCGGTCAGCGGCGGTCCAGGCGTAGCTTGGGCCGTCCTCACCGGGGCCGAGCGGCTCGGCCTCCTGCGCAACGAGCACCGTCACGAGCTTCGAGATACTCGCAAGCGGGTACGCGGTGTCGTCGTTCGTCCACACGTCTTCGTCATGGAGCCAGCCGATCGCCGTCGGGAGCGCCTTCGCATCGACCGCGGCCTGCGCTGGAGCAGTGTCTGCGACGATCTCCGTGTCCGCGGTCGGAGCGAGCATGAGAGTCGGCTCGGGGAGCGGCACGGCGGCGGCCGCGGCGACATACCCGCCAGCGCCGAGCAGAAGCGCTGCGGGGAGCAGCCACGCGACCGCGCGGCTGCCGCGCCGCCTGCGAGGGGCTGCTGCCACCTGAGTTTCGTGCATGCAGAACAGCCTAGCTGCGTGGGGCCGTCCGCTCTCCCGCAGCCTGAGCATCCGCAGGGCAGAATTCACCCGGGGTCACTTTTGCCCAGCCGCACCGGAGCTTCCTGGGCAAGGTATGCGTGCGACCCGTCGTGAGACCGGGCACAATGAGTGGGAGAGACGACCGTCGTAATCGAGGAGGATTCCCCATGAACGCACTCATCGCAGGGTACGCGCGCACGCCGTTCACGAAGTTCACTGGCCAGCTCGCAGCCGAGACCGCCGTCGCGCTCGGAGCGCACGCGGCGAAGGCAGCCCTCGAGCGCGCTGGCGTCGCAGCGGATCAGGTCGACATCGTTGTGGGCGGCCAGGTGTTGCAGGCAGGCGCAGGGCAGAACCCCGCACGCCAGACCGCAGTCGGCGCGGGAATTCCGATGGGAGTCCCCGCAATCACCCTCAACGCGGTGTGTCTGTCGGGCACCGAGGCCGTGTCGCAGGCTGTCCGCCTGATCAACGCCGGCGAGGCCGAGATCGTGGTCGCTGTCGGTCAGGAGTCGATGTCGCTCGCTCCCCACGTCATGCCGCTGCGCGCGGGCACGAAGTACGGCCCGGCGACGATGATCGACACCGTCGACCACGATGGCCTCACCGACGCCTTCGACCAGGTCGCGATGGGCGCGCTTACCGAGAGCGGCAACGCCCCGCTCAAGCTCACCCGCGAGGAGCAGGACGAGTTCGCCGCCGCGTCGCATCAGCGCGCAGCCGCCTCGGCCGACTTCCTCGCCGGCGAGATCGCGCCGTACACGGTGCGCACCCGCCGCGGTGAGACCGTCGTCTCGACCGACGACGGCATGCGTGCCGACACGACCGCTGAGAGCCTCGCGGGGCTCCGCCCCGCGTTCGCGGAGGACGGCACCATCACCGCGGGCAATGCCTCGCAGATCACCGACGGCGCTGCTGCCCTCGTGCTCGTGAGCCCGGCCGCCGCCGAGCGGCTCGGTCTGAAGCCGCTCGCGAGCGTCGAGGCCACCGCGTTCGTCGCCGGCCCAGATGCGCAGCTGCACTCCCAGCCGTCGCGCGCGATCGCCGCGGCCCTCGCCAAGACCGGCCACGCAGCCAGCGAGCTCGCGGCTGTCGAGATCAACGAGGCTTTCGCTGCCGTGGGCATCCAGTCGACCCGCGAACTCGGCATCGATCCCGCGATCGTCAACCAGCACGGTGGCGCGATCGCGCTCGGCCACCCCATCGGAGCCTCGGGCGCGCGCATCGTCGGCACCCTCGCCCGCCAACTCGCTGAGGCCGGCAGCGGCTCCCTCGGCGCCGTCGGCATCTGCGGCGGCGGCGGCCAGGGCTCAGCGGTCGTGCTCCGCGCGCTGTAGGCGGCTGAGCCTACGCAACAGGGGTGTGCGCTGACCGAGACGGGCAGCGCACACCCCTTTGTGGCCTTTCACACTTGAGGGCGCGGGCCTCAGCGGCCAGGAGCGTTGACATGCCATGACCCCAGCGATCGGGGTGCTGAACAGTCATGACCTCAGCGATCGGGGTGCTGAACAGTCATGACCTCAGCGATCGGGGTGCTGAACAGCCATGACCTCAGCGAGGTCATGGGCTTTTTGCTGCCGATTACTCCCGACTTCGTTGAGGTCATGGGTTCTGAGCGCCATTTGAGGTGCTCGTCGCTCGGCCAGAGAGGGCACTGGCCGTGGCGAGCGCGCTTCGCTGCGGCCCCGCAGCCGGTAGAGCCCCGCCAGGCTGAGCGGTGCCCGGTATCCTCCCTGCCCCCATTAATTCGGACCGACCCCTGCACAGCCCAAACACGGCTCAGAATGGATGAGACGGGGCCTTAGGGCTCTCGAACGACGGGGTGCTGGCGCTCTGCAGTGGCGCGGGAACCGCTCGGAGCCGTGGGAAGCAGCCGGGCGAGGCGTAGGCTGGGGGAATGCGAGCGATCATTGCTGGAGCGGCGGGCGGACCCGAGGTACTGCAGTACACCGAGACGGGCGACGCCCAGGTCGGCCCCGGCGAGCTGCTCGTCGAGACCTCGGCGATCGGCGTGAACTTCATCGAGACGTATCAGCGCTCGGGGCTCTACCCGGTCGGCTTCCCGTTCATCCCGGGAGCAGAAGCCTCGGGTCGCGTGCTTGCGGTGGGCGAGGGCGTCTCCGCATTCGACGTCGGCGACCGCATCGTCACGGCCGAAGGGCGGGCAACCTATGCTGAGCGGTTCATCGTTGCCGCCATCGCGGCCGTCAAAGTGCCCGATTCGCTCGAAGAGATCCTCACCGATGAGGCTGCCGCCGCGCTGCCGCTGCAAGGCCTCACATCGCACTACCTCGCGACCTCGGCAGCGCAGTCGCTTGAGGGGGAGACCGTGCTCGTGCACGCCGGGGCCGGCGGGGTCGGACTGCTGCTCACACAGCTGCTCACCGCCCGTGGAATCCACGTCATCACGACCGCGTCCACGCCTGAGAAACGTGAGCTCAGCGTCGCGGCCGGCGCGGTCGAATCCTTCGCATACGAGGGCTTCCGCGAGCGTGCCCGCGAGCTGACCGACGGAGAAGGCGTCGCCGTCGTCTACGACGGAGTGGGCAAGGACACGTTTGACGAGTCGCTCGCCACCCTCCGGGTGCGCGGCCAGATGGTGCTCTTCGGCGGCGCGAGCGGCCCGGTGCCACCGTTTGACCCGCAGCGCCTGAACGCCGGGGGCTCGCTCTCGATTACCCGCCCGACCCTCGTCCACTTCCTGCAGACCCCGGGGGAGCGCGCCTGGCGCTACGGCGAACTCTTTGCCGGCATTGAGGCAGGAGTGCTGAAGCTTCGCGTCGGGAAGACCTTCGCGCTCGCCGAGGCCGCCGCTGCGCACCGCGCCCTCGAGGGGCGCGAGACCACGGGCAAAGTGGTGCTATTTCCGTAACAGGATGACACCCAGCGTCACCTGCCGTCACGCAACTGGGGCTGCCTCGCCGGCCGAGGTAGCTTCGGATTATGACCCGCATCGAAACTACCACCGCCGGCAGCCTTCCTCGTACTGAAGCGCTCATCGAGGCCAACGCGGCCCGTACCTTCGCAGACGATGGCTTCACGCTGCAGTCCACCCCGGAGTTTGAGGCGCTCGTCGCCGAGGCCACCCGCGACGTCGTCGAGCGCCAGCGCGCCGCCGGTATCACGCAGCCGGGTGACGGCGAGTTCGGCAAGGCAATGTCGAACGCAGTCGACTACGGCGCGTGGTGGACATACTCGTTCCAGCGCACCGCGGGTCTCGAGCTCACGGGCAAGGACATCTTCAGCCAGGAGCCCGTGCGATCCGCGCCAGGTGATGTGCGCCTCACGACGTTCCCCGACCGCCGCGACTGGAGCGCCTTCGCAGACGCCTATCAGGATCCCGATAGCGGGATCAGTGTCGGCAAGAACGCGACTGCGTTCCCCGCAACCACCGGCCCCATCAGCTACACGGGGCAGGCAGCGATCGCCGCAGACACCCGCAACCTCCAAGCCGCGCTGGAGCCCGGGGAGCAAGGGTTCCTCACTGCGATCGCGCCCGGATCCGCCGCGCGTATCGAGAACGAGTTCTACGGCAGCGAGCAGGAACACATCGATGCCTGGGTGGTGGCGCTGCGTGAGGAGTACCGCGCAGTGACCGACGCAGGGCTCATCCTGCAGCTCGACGATCCGTCGCTCGCCGAGAACTGGGATCAGATCAACCCCGAGCCGAGTGTCGAAGACTACCTCGCGTTCACGCAGATCCGCATCGACGCGATCAACGCCGCGATCGAGGGGCTCCCGAAGGAGCAGATTCGCCTCCACCTGTGTTGGGGCTCGTGGCACGGCCCGCACACGACGGACATCGAGCTGAAGCACATTCTGAAGACCGTGCTCGGCGCGAACGTCGGCCAGATCTCGTTCGAGGCGGCGAACGCGCGCCACGAGCACGAGTGGGTGGTCTGGTCGGAGAACGCGGCCCTTATCCCCGACGACCTCATCCTCGTGCCCGGGGTCGTGAGCCACGCAACGAACCTCGTTGAGCACCCTGATCTCGTCGCGCAGCGCATTGAGCGCTTCGCGAAGATCGTCGGCCCCGAGCGGGTCATCGCCGCAACCGACTGCGGCCTCGGCGGTCGCGTGCACCCGCAGATCGCCTGGGCGAAGCTCGAGTCGCTCGGCGAGGGCGCACGCCGGGCCCGCGTCTAGGCGGAGCGGCGTCGCCTGCCGGGGCCGCAGGTTGCGAGGCCGCCTCCGGTCAGGCGCATTCAGGCGCAGCCAGGTGCGGTCGGACCCGCCCAGGCGCATTCAGGCGCAGCCAGGTGCGGTCGGGCCCGTCCAGGTGCGGTCGGGCCCGTCCAGGTGCGGTCGGGCCCGTCCAGGTGCGGTCAGGCCCATTCAGGCCCGGTCAGGCGTGCGATTCGGCTGTGGCACCCGAACGGTCTGCGACCTGCGGTTTAGTGGGGGTCGCCGATGCAGAACTCGTTGCCCGCGGGGTCCGCGAACGTGTCCCACGAGAATTCGGACTCGCCACGCTGCCCAAGATGAGTCGCACCCGCGGTGATCCATGCCGTGATCATCGCCTCGCGGTCGACATCAGGGGTGCGGTCGAAATCAAGGTGGAGGCGGTTCTTGCCCGGGCTCGGGTGTTCGACCTTCTGGAAGCCGAGCGCTACCGGCACCTCGGGTGCCCGCACCATGCAAAACCAGCCGTCGGAATCTTGGACGATCTCCCCGCCAAGCCGTTCGGCCCACCACGCCGCGAGCGAGCGCGGGTCTGCTGTGTCGATCGTGATCATGCCGAGTCGGATCATGGGTCACTCCTAGCGTCGTGAAGAGTGGTTACGGCACCCGCCGCAGCCACTCCTCCGTTGAGAACTTCTGTTCGACGAGGCGCTCTGCGGCATCCCACTCGCCCTCGGTGACCTCGCCCATGACGCCGCCATGGCGGCGCTGGAACACCTCGATCATGCGCTCGACGATTTCCTCGCGGGTCTTGCCTGTCTGGCTGCGGAGCGGATCAACTCGCTTCTGCGCGCTCGTCGTCCCCTTATCGGAGAGCTTCTCGCGGCCGATGCGCAGCACCTGTGTCATGGCCGTCGGGTCCATGTCGTAGGCCATGGTGACGTGGTGCAGAATCGCGCCCGAGCCGAGCCGCTTCTGCGCCGCCCCACCGATCTTGCCCTGGGGGCTCGTGATGTCGTTGAGTGGCTTGTATACCGCGTCGATGCCGAGCGACTTCAGCGCCTCGAGCACCCAGTCGTCGAGGTACGCGTACGAGTCGGCGAACGACATGCCGCGCACGAGCTCGCCGGGAATGTACAGCGCGTAGGTGATGCTCGCCTCGGGCTCCATGTACATCGCACCGCCGCCGGAGATTCGCCTGACGAGGGTCGCATCGTGCGCGGCGGCGGCCTCCTCGTCGACCTCGTTCTTCACGGACTGGAAGCTGCCGATGATCACGGCGGGCTCGTTCCACTCCCAGATGCGCATGGTGGGGCCGCGCAGTCCCTCGCCGACGGCGGTCGTGAGTACCTCGTCGAGCGCGGCGTTGAGCATCGGCGTGACCGCTGGTTCGCGAACGATCTGCCAGTCGTAGTCGCGCCAGTGGGCCGCGCCCGTGACGCCGCGGCGGATCGCGATGCCTACCGAGTCCGGCGTGAATCCGAGCAGGTGCACCTCACTCGGGAGCGCGGTGCGGATCGCCTCGGCGAACGCGTCGATTGTCGAGTTTGGGTTCATCCCCTCGATCGCGCGGTTGATGTCGAGGAGCGCCTCGTCGGGCTCGAGGAAGAAATCACCGGAGAGCCTGAAGTCGTGGATCTTTTCGTCAGTGACCTCGAAATCGACGACGACGAGCTTGCCGCCGGGAACCTTATACTCGCCGTGCATGTCAGCCTCCTAGTGTGCGTCTATCCAGGGTACTCCGCGTCGCCGCCCGCGGCCATGGCCCGGCCGGCCGAGCTCGGCGAGGGAGCCGGCACGAGTACAGTGTGAACAATGAGCGGGAGACACAGTGGCTGAATCGATTTCGAAGTTTCTGCTGCGCCTCGCGCCGATGATCTACGGGCCGACGCTGCTGTTTGCGCTCGGCCAGGGCGCGATCATTCCGCTGATCCCGACGATGGCCACGAGGCTCGGAGCAGATCTTGCGACGTCCGGGCTCGTCGCCTCGGCGCTTGTGGTGGGGCAGCTCTGCGGGAATATCCCCGCAGGCTGGCTGGTGGCGAAGGTGGGCGAGCGCTACGCGATGGTGTTCTCCGGGCTGCTCGCGCTCGCGGGTGCGGTGATGCTGCCGTTCGCCGCGAGCGTTCCGGTGCTCACGATCGCGATCTTCATCAACGGGTTTTGCGCGGCGGCATTCGGTCTTGCGCGACACTCGTTCATGGCGGCGCACGTGCCCTTCCACTTCCGTGCGCGTGCGCTCGCGCTGCTCGGCGGCAGCTACCGCTTCGGAATCTTCCTCGGCCCGTTCATCGCGGCGCTGCTGCTGTCGGCGACCGGAAACGATGCGGCAGTGATCTGGTGCCTCATTATCTGTCTTGCGGCGACAGTGTTGCTCGTGTGGCTGGGCCCTGACCCGGAGCGTGAGTTTGTCGCGGGGGATCGCGAAGCGGTCACAGGTGCGGCCACCGCTGGCATGAGCCTGCCGGATGCGGAGGGTGCGAGCGAGGGGGTATTCCGTACGATGCTGCGCTTCCGCTCAGTGCTCGCCCGCCTCGGACTCGCCGCCTCGTCGCTGTCGGCGCTGCGTGCGGCCCGCCAGGTTGTGTTGCCGCTGTGGGGCGTCGCGATCGACCTTGACGCGCAGACAATCTCGCTGGTGGTCGGCATCTCGGGTGCGCTCGATTTTGCGCTCTTCTACGTGAGCGGTCAGGTGATGGATCGCTTCGGCAGGCTCTGGGCCGTCGTACCATCGATGCTGCTCATGAGTTTCAGCTTTCTCGTGCTCTCGATCACGGGAGACCTCAGCTCGGCGACCACCTGGTTCGTGGTGCTCTCCGGGGTGATCGGCGTCGCCAACGGGCTTTCGAGCGGGCTGCTGCTCACGCTCGGGGCTGACCTCGCGCCGAAGCAGAACCCCGCCCCGTTTCTCGGGTCTTGGCGCACGCTCACGAGCGCAGGGGCGGCGGTGGCCCCGCTCATCTTCTCGGGGCTCGTCGCTGTCTCGCCGATCGGCATCGCGACCGCGTCAATGGGGGCGATTGGGCTTCTCGGCACGGCGGCGTTCCTCCGCTGGATGCCGCGATCCTCTGGCCGCCGCTAGGTCACCGCTGGGCCGTCGCGAGCGCCCAATCAGGGCGGAGCAGCACCGGCTTAGTCGCTGAGCTGCTCGAGCAGCCAGGTCGCGACGTCGCTGAACACGGCGTCGCGGTTGGTTTCGTTGAGGATCTCGTGCCGCGCCCCCGGATAGATCTTCAGCGCGACCTCCCGCAGGCCGCGCGCCCGGTAGGCGTCGGCGAGCCGCTTCAGGCTGTCACCGCGGCTGAGCGGATCCTCGCTGCCCGAGACGATGAGTAGCGGAACGTCGACGGCGAGCCCAGCGGCGGGGGTGCCGAAGAGGCGCAGCCCGTCGCGCACGCCGAAGAGTTTGAGAATGTTGGCGTCGAAGCACAGCGGATCGGCTTGGAACGCCGCCACCGTTTCGGGGTCGCGGCTGAGCCATTCGAAGCCTGTCGCGCCCTCCTCGGCTGCCCAGTTCGCGTTGAGCTTGCCGCTCTCCATGTAGCGCGGCGTGCGCAGCGCGCTGCCGGAGAGCACGACCGCATCCCAGAGTCGCGGGCGCTCGTTGAGGATCCGCTGCGTCATCAGCGATCCCCACGAGTGACCGAACTGTGCGACCCGCAGACCCGGCTGCTCGGAACGGATGATTCCGGTGAGCTGGGTGATTACGCCCTCGGCTGCGCGCAGCCCTCCGGGCCCGAGCTTGCCGAGGAGCGAGAGGTCACCGTCGTGCTGCCGTCTTCCGGTCTCGCCGTGCCCGCGGTGGTCGTTGGCGTACACCACGAAGCCGGCGCGGGTGAGGAACTGGGCGAACGCCTCGTAGCGCAGCGCGTGCTCGCCAATGCCGTGCGAGATCTGCACGGCCCCGTGCGGCTCGGGGGTCACTGCGGCGTCGGGAAGCCACGCGTACGCGCTGATCTCAACGCCGTGCTCGTCGGTGTACGTGAAGTCGCGGCGACTGGGCGTGTGCTGGTCGTTCATGCCCCCATTGTCGCGCATCGCGCGCAAATATACTGGGGTCATGCGGAATCGTCTCGCTTGGGCACCGCTGCTTGCAGCGGGCGCACTGCTCGCACTGTCCGGCTGCGTGACAATCGAAGCAGAGGGGGAAGTGCTGGTGGTGGAAGAATTGCGGGTCACATCGTTTGAGGTGCCCGGGCCCGGCGGGCCCTCGGCCGCGGTGCCGAACCGCATGGGGTCTGCGCAGGTGCCGGTTCGCAGCTATGAGCCTGCTGCCGGGGTCACGCCGTGGGCGACGCTCGTCTGGGCGCACGGTGGCTCCTTCCTGCGGGGCACGCTTGACTGGCCCGAGGCCGACTGGGTATCGCGCAGCTTCGCAGAGGCAGGGATCCGGGTGCTCTCGGTCGACTACGTGCTCGCGAGTGACAGCGTGAAAGCGCCGGCACTGTCGAACGATGTCGCGGCGGTGCTCGCGTGGGCAGGTGCTGAGTATCCGGGCCCAATCGTCGCTGGCGGGGCGAGCGCCGGCGCACATCTCGCGGTTCTCGCGACGCTGGATCAGCGCGACGCGCACCCCGATCGCGCAGCGGACGCGCTGCTGCTCGAATACCCGACGCTGCACCGCGTGCAGCGCGCGGACCCGCAGATCGCCGACGCAGTGGCCGCGCTGCCCGAGGCCCGCCGCTTCCGAGCTGACCGCATCGCAGAGATGTACGACTTCTATCTGGGGGCCGAGCCGGCGGGTGTGCCCGTTGCAGGAGAATTGCCCGCCGGACGGCTCGCGCAGCTACCACCCACCATCATCGTGAACGCCGACGCCGACGAACTCCGCGCCTCTGGTGAAGAGTTCGCAGAGCAGCTTCGATCAGCCGATGTGCCGGTTGTAGAAGCGATTGAGCCAGACACCGTTCACGGCTACCTCAACCGGCCGGAAGAGTCACCGGCAGCGCGGGCTCAGGCTGCGGCCACGATTGGGCGGTTCGTGACTGAGCTGCAGCGCGTTCTCGCGGAGTGAGGCGAAGCCGCGACGGCGGGAGAGAGGCGGCCTGCCGTCCCCAGTGACACCCCTAGTATTGGGGCATGAGCGATTTCGTTATGTCACTGCCGACTGACCCGGGACTGCGTGAGGCCGTAGGAGAGATCGACGGCGTCGACATTGTCGAATGGGACCTTGACGGGCCCGCCCCTCGCGAGCAATTCGACATTGTGGTGCCGCCGTACTGGGGCGGCATTCGCCGCCTTGCCGTGCTCGATGACGTCGAGGTGCGCCTCGTCCAGTGGCAGTCGATCGGTTTCAACGGTGTCGACAAGTACCTGCCGAGCCGCTTCCCGCTCGCGAACGCGACGACCGTGCACGAGGCCTCGACCGCCGAGCTCACCCTCGCCCTCACGCTCGCGGCGCAGCGCGGCCTGCCGGCGTTCGTGCGCGACGGCCTCGAGGGGAAGTGGGATCTCCGAACGTTCCCCAGTCTCGCCGACCGCCGGGTGCTGATCGTCGGCTACGGCGGCGTCGGCAAAGCCATCGAGGCGCGTCTCGCGGGCTTCGAGACGCACATCACCAGGCTCGCGCGCTCCGCGCGGGACGAGGTGAACTCGGCGGGCGAGCTTGTGCACGTGCACGGCTTCGCAGAGCTGCACGAGCTGCTGCCGGAGGCAGAGATCCTCATCCTCGGTTTGCCGCTGAGCCCCGAAACACGCGGCCTCTTCGGTGCCGCAGAGCTCGCCCTGCTCCCCGATGACGCGCTCGTCGTGAATGTGGGGCGCGGGCCGCTTGTCGATACCGAAGCGCTTGTCGCGGAGTTGACGGCGGGCCGACTGCGCGCGGCGCTTGACGTCACCGATCCAGAACCGCTGCCCGCCGACCACCCGCTGTGGTCGCTTCCGAACGCGCTCATCACCCCGCACGCGGGCGGCGACTCGACGGCGATGCTGCCGCGGATGGTGGATCTGATCCGCCGCCAGATCGAGCGGCTGCGCGCAGGCGAAACCCCCGAGAACATTGTGCTCGGGGAGTGGGCTGAGTAGCGGCGCAGTAGCAAGACGTAAGGGGCGCGTCTGGGGGTGCCTCGCGAGCCCCCGGGCCCGCTCAGACGGGGCAGGCTAAACTAGATCGGTGTGCGCGTGATTCACGCTGCTGCACATTACCAAGATCCCCGTCTGCCCCTTGGAGTGAAATTCACAATGGCTGAACAGTCCCGCCTCGATAAGGTCATCTCTCTCGCCCGCCACCGCGGCTTCGTCTTCCAGGCGGGTGAAATTTATGGTGGATCGCGCTCCGCGTGGGACTACGGACCGCTCGGCACCGCGCTCAAGGAAAACATCAAGCGCCAGTGGTGGAAGGCGATGGTGCAGCGTCGCGACGACGTCGTCGGTATCGACTCGAGCATCATCCTGCCCAAGCGTGTCTGGGAGGCTTCTGGCCACGTCGAGGTCTTCAGCGACCCGCTCGTTGAGTGCCTCCAGTGCCACAAGCGCTACCGCGAAGACCACCTCATCGAAGAGTTCGAAGAGAAGAAGGGCCGCGAGCCCAAGGACGGCCTCGCAGAGATCGTCTGTGTTGCCTGCGGCACCCGCGGCCAGTTCACCGAGCCGCGCGCCTTCTCCGGCCTGCTCAAGACCTACCTCGGCCCAGTCGACGACGAGGCCGGGCTCCACTACCTCCGCCCCGAGACCGCGCAGGGCATCTTCGTGAACTTCGCGAACGTACTGCAGGCGGCGCGCATGAAGCCGCCGTTCGGCATCGGCCAGATCGGCAAGAGCTTCCGCAACGAGATCACGCCGGGTAACTTCATCTTCCGCACCCGCGAGTTCGAGCAGATGGAGATGGAATTCTTCGTCGAGCCCGGCACCGACGAGGAGTGGCAGGAGTACTGGATGAAGGAGCGCATGGATTGGTATGTCGGTCTCGGCATCGATCCTGACAACCTGCGCTTCTACGACCACCCCAAGGAGAAGCTCTCCCACTACTCGAAGCGCACCGCCGACATCGAGTACAAGTTCGGCTTCCAAGGCAGCGACTGGGGCGAGCTCGAGGGCATTGCGAACCGCACCAACTTCGACCTCACTACGCACTCGGAGCACTCGGGCAAGGACCTGAGCTACTTCGACCAGACGAAGAACGAGCGCTGGATGCCCTACGTCATCGAGCCCGCGGCGGGCCTCACCCGCTCGCTCATGGCGTTTCTCGTCGACTCGTACCGTGAGGAGGAGGTGCCGAACGCCAAGGGCGGCACCGACACCCGCACGCTGCTCGCGCTCGACCCGCGCCTCGCCCCCGTGAAGGCCGCGGTGCTGCCGCTCAGCCGCAACGAGAAGCTCTCGCCGCTCGCACGCGAGATTGCCCAGGAGCTCCGCGAAGACTGGAACATCGACTTCGACGACTCGGGTGCGATCGGCCGTCGCTACCGTCGCCAGGACGAGATCGGCACGCCGTTCTGTGTCACGGTCGACTTCGATTCGCTCGACGACGACGCCGTCACGGTGCGTGAGCGCGACACCATGCAGCAGGAGCGGGTGCCCCGCGCCGAGCTGCACGCCTACCTCGCCCAGCGCCTGCGCGGCGCGTAACCAGGGAGCACGATGACGCAACCCCCGATCGACGGCCACACACCAGACACCGGAGGGTCGCAGCCTCCGGGTGAGCAGGTCCCGCCAGTGGATCCCGCTCACCCGGCGGCACCCGTACCCGGCACCCCACAGCAGTGGGCCTGGGTGCAGCCGCAGCAGCCGCTCGTGCTCACCGAAACCGAGCCGCTCGAGTACCACCGCCTGTACCGCGGTGTGCCGAAATACGCGTGGTGGAAGCCCCTCGCAGTCGTCGGGCTTGCCGCGAGCATCTATCTTGCGTTCAACATCGGGTTCTCGCTCGCGTTGATGCCCCTCCTGGTGGCGTTTGACCCCGACTACGTGAACAACGCAGTCGTATTGCAGGTTGCGCCGCTGCTCGACACGCAGCATCCGCTGTCGATCGTGCTGAACCTTGGCACGGTCGCGCTCATGATCCCAGCGGTGATCCTCGCGATGCTCGCGGTCGGGATCCGCCCGACGGGCCGAATCTGGTCGGTCGCGGGGAAGATTCGCTGGGGGCTGCTCTGGCGCACCACCGGTGCCGCAGTGCTCGCGGTTATTGTGATGAACGGCGTCGGGATCTTCGTCGGCATGGTCATGTCGGTGTTCTCCGGACCAGGCGAGTCCGCCGCGATTGCGGCGGATAGCCCAGACTTCAACACGAACGCGGCAATCGCCTCGTTCGTGATCGTGCTGCTGCTCGTGCCGTTCCAGGCGGCCGCGGAAGAAGTGGTCTTCCGTGGGCTCTTTCTGCAGGTGCTCGGCTCGTGGATGCGCTCGCCGTGGCTCGCCATTGGCATCTCGTCGGTCGTCTTCGCCCTCATGCACATCTACGACATCTGGGGGCTGCTCGCGGTCGGGCTCATGGGCCTCACCGCCGCCTGGGTGACCTGGAAGACCGGCGGGCTCGAAGCCGCCGTCGCAATCCACGTCATCAATAACATCGCGGCCTTCGGGTTCATGGCTGCGGGGCTGAGCCCGGACACGGGGCAGGTCGAAAGCTCCGGCGGCCCGGAGTCGGTGGTTGGCGAGGTCGTCGGGCTCGCGCTGTTCCTCTGGCTGACGGTGCGGATCTTCCGCAAGCACGGTTACGGCCGCGAGCGGGTTGACTCGGTGTGGCGCCCCGGCGCGGTCGCGCCTGCGGGGAACGGAGCCTAGTGAGTCGCGTACTCGTACTCGGCGGCGACCTCTCGGTCTTTGCCGCTGCGCTTGATCTGGCTGAGGTCGGAGTCGAGGTCTGGATCGCCGACGCGACTGTTCGCGTGCCGCAGTATTCGGTGCGCGACGCCGGCGGGCAGGTATCTGGCCTGCTTCGCGAGCTCGCTGCGCCCCTGACCGCGGCCGTCCCCGATAACCCGGGCGCGGCCCCGGAACAGTTCACCCCGCGAGACACGCAGTTGCGTGCCCGCTCGGGCTCCTGGCGACCGGTGCCAGAATCGGCTGTCTGGGGAGTGCCGACCTTCCCGCTTGCCAAGGCGTGCATTGATCTTGTCGGGATGCGTGCCGCGTTCCGGGGATACCTTGACCGGCTGAAGCCGGTGCTCACGATTGGCAAAGAACAGAACTTCGGCAAGCTCATCGAAACCCGTCTCGGATCGGCGATGCGTGAAACCGTGGTCGAGCCGCTGCTGTTCGAAGGGTTCGGGGTGCCCGCCCACGAGGCAGAGGTCGCGCTTGTTGAGCCCGGCCTGAACGAAGCGCTCACGCGCGCGGGATCGCTCAGCGGCGGGGCACTCCTCCAATACCCAGAGCACGTTGTACGTGAAACCGCGGTCGAACCGGCTCGCGGCTGGATCGCGCTGGGCGAGCTGCTCGTAGGGCGCCTTGAGCTTTACGGAGCCGTGCGTTTCGCAGGTGAAGTGCGCTCGCTCGAGCTTGCCGGTGCTGGCGCGGAGGGCGCACACACGGCATCGCCCAGCTGGCGAGTGACAGACGAGCACGGCACCACCCACGAGTTCGATGCCGTGCTCGGCGAGCACGCAGCTGTCGCAGCGGTGACTGCCGCGGCGCACGTGGCCGGTGCGGCGGCGGCGGGAGCAGCGGATCGTGCAACGCTCTCGGAGCAGCTGGCACAACTGGCGCCCACGCGCTTGCGGCAATATGCCGAGATTGGAATTCAAGGTGAGGTGGGAACCGCCGGCGGATCCGGCACCACCGACCTGCTCGCGATGGTCGCCGCCCCAGTCAGCGGCCCCTGGGCTGTGCGCCTCACGAGGGTCGCAGCCGACACCGGAAGCGACACCGGGGGCGACACCGAATCGGGGCGGCTGCTGTTCTCCGGTCCGGTCGTGAATGCGCCCGGTCAGCATGCGGAGCACCTCGCATCCCCGCCTGTCGCCGAGGCCCTTGAGCAGTTCGGCGTCTCCGCCGCAGGCGACACCTCCTCCAGCGCCACGAGCACGATCCGCGCCGCTGCGTTTGCCACATCGGCGCAGCGCTCGGCGCAGCAGGAGGCGCGAGACGCGTGGGCTGCGGAATACCCCAGCCTGCTCGTGCTCGGAGAGGCGCTCCACGGCGGCAATCTCGGCGAAGCCATCGAAGATGCCCGGCAGTGGGCCGTACGACTCCGGCGCAAGCTGACCGGCATCTCCGAATAGCTCAGCAGACGTTGATAGCCTCGCAAGAGGTATGTATATTTCGAAAAAGGAATGTATTGAACCCGGCCGCGAAGAGTAGGCTGGAAGCACGACGGTCGGGAGGCACCATATGAGGGGCAAAGTAGGTTTCGTTCTCGGAGCCGCACTCGGGTATGTGTTGGGCACCCGTGCGGGGCGGGCGCGCTATGAACAGATCAAGCGCGGCGCTATCGCCGTGTGGGAGACGCCACTCGTGCAGCAGGGCGTAACGACGGTGAAAGACTCCGTCGACGACCGTGTGCAGGCTGCAAAGGCCGCGGCATCTCGCGCCGCTAAGTCCGCCTTCGTTGCAGCGACCCAGCCGCGCGCCGAGGCCGCAGCGGTGAAGCCGGCGGCAACGAAGTCCGCCACCCAGCCGGCGGCGACTGAGCGCTCGAAGGGCGAGCAGTCCGAAACCGGGCAGAAGCAAGCATCGGCGGAGGAGACAACGGCATGAGCCGCAAACGCGATGAAGCTGGCACTTTCGAGCTCCTAGCCAGGCTTCCGCAGCAGATCGTTTCTCTCGCGAAGATCGAGTACGACAACGCGAAGCGGGAGGCGCTCGGTGCCGCGAAGAAGGCAGGAATCGGCGCGGCCGGAGTCATTGTCGCGCTGTTCTTCGTGTTCTTCATGCTGCAGGCCCTCGTGATCGCCGCGATTGCGGCGCTCGCGATCGTCTGGCCCTGGTGGTTGGCGGCGCTCACGGTCGCTGTAGCACTCCTGCTGCTTGCAGCCGCCGCGCTATTTGCGGGGTTCAAGCTGATGCGACGGGGCAACCCCGTGCCCGAGGCGACGCTGGGTCGCGTGAGCGGCGACATCGCTGCCCTGGGAGACGTCCGGTTCAACAATGGGGGTCAGGCGTCGGCTACTCAGCGAGCTGAGCCGGCAGGCACGCAGAACGCGCCTGGTCGTGCGCAGTCCACACGCGAGACGCCAGACACCGAAACCTACGGATACGGAGGAGACCGATGAGCCAGCACGATCCACGGGCGCTCGGTGTCGCTGATGCGCAGGCAGCCAGGGCGGAGCTGTATGACACGCTCGGGCAGCTGAGTGAGCGATTGAACTACGCGAAGCGCATTGATGACGCAACCGCGCGCGTGGGGGAGCGTATCCGCGAGGAACGACGCGCCCGGCCGCTCGTGTTCGTGGCGGGCGTGGTCGCCGTTGCCGCGACTGCCGGGGTGCTTGTCTGGTCGATCGCAAGAAAAGCGGGTCGCAATCTGCGTTGACACTTTTGCGCCGTTCTCGCCTGATTATCCCCGCGGAAGCTCGTAACAGCTCGGTTTCGATCCGTGGGAAGCGGGGCTCAGTTTTGCGTCTTGACCTGCGCAGAGCGAGAATAGGTGAACACGCGGCTCCGAGCGGGCCGTATCTTTAAGAAGTCGCCGTTGGGCGGCTCTTGTTCGTTTCGAGTGATGTGGGGTGTATGTCGGATCAGGCTAAGCTGCTCGGCGGCCTCCGTGTGCTTGTTCCGCGCGGTGGGATTTGGGGAGACCTCGTCTCGCAGGCGCTGCGTGACCGGGGTGCCCAGACAGTAATCGCGCCACTCGTGGATTTTTCGCACACCAGCGAGGAAGACAAGCTTGTCGACGCACTGAAAGCCCTTGCCTCTGGCGAGTTCGACTGGATGACTGCGACGAGCGCCACGGTAGCTGACGTGCTCAAGCACCACAGCGCAGAGTTTCACGAGCGTACGAAGGTCGCGATCGTCGGAGAAGCTACGGCGGTCGCGTTTCGCGAAGCCGGATACCCGGTGACGCTTACCCCCGACGAAGACAACAACACCACCTTTCAGCTACTGAAGGAGTGGACGGAGATCGACTCGGGCGAGGTATTGCGTGTCCTCACGCTCCGCTCAGATGTGGCGACTCCCGTGCTCACGACGGGTCTGATCGAGCGGGGCCACAACGTCACCCAGGTGCTTGCATTCCGCACGATCGGGGTGCCCGCATCGGTGCACATTCGCGAGGACATCGACTCGGGGCGCATTAACGCGATCCTCGTAGCCTCCCCGAAGATTGCTGAAGAAGTGCGCAAGCAGTTCCCGCAGCTCCCCGCAGACACGCTTGTCGTCTGTGTGGGCGAGAACACGCTCGGTTCCGCGGAGCAGCTTGAGCTCGCCGTGAACGGGGCCGATCGCCAGGCAGAGGTCGACGCGATTGTTGAGGCCGTCGAGTCAGCCATCGACCACAGCGACATGCTGGACTGATCATGGCGCGGATTGAGGTGCACGCAGACCGGATGGTCATTCGCCTGACCGCGGCAGAGAAAGCCGTCACGCTGCGGCGGCGCGATATCGTACTCGACCGTGCGGCAATTCGATCAGCGATGATCACCGAGGACCCGTGGGTGTGGATCCGCGGGATCCGCTCACCCGGTGCACTCCTGCCGCGCGGCCTGGCCTACGGCACCTGGCGTACACGCGGCGGGCGCGACTTCGTGCTCGCGCGCAGGGGTCGCGAGGCTGTGGTGATTGACCTTGACGTGCCAGAGAACGCGGATGAGAACCGAGGCTGGGTCGGAGAGTTCGACACGTTCTCCCGGGTGATCCTCTCTACGGTGCACGCCGCCGAGCTCGTGCGTGCGCTGCGCCTTGACGGTGCCGCGTTCGAGGCGGAAACCGACGCCTAGCGCGTGCGCACGCGCCGCCCGTGTGCCGGGACGACGCGTGCGAGCCGCAGCGCAGGCTAGTCGTTGACGAGAATGAGCTCGTCGACGCTGAGGCGTGAGCGCGGTGCCAGCTCGCGCTCCTTGAGTGGCTCAGCCAGCTGCTCGGGAACGCCAAGCTTGCCGATGGTCATCACGGAGACCGGCAGGAGGTCCTTGCCGAGCCCGAACGACTCCTTGATCTGAGCGCCATCAAAGCCGCCCATCTGGTGCACGTAGAGGCCCTCGCTATGCGCCTGCACCGACAGGTGCGCGACTGCCTGCCCGAGGTCGTACTCGGCCCAGCGCTGCGGCTCGCCGGTCGCGGTCTCGACCGCGGCGAGGTTCACAACGAGGGCGGAAGCTGATCCTGCCCACTGCGCGTTGAAGCCAGCAAGCGTCGCCTCGATCTTGCGGAACGACTCGCTGCCACGGCGGGCGACGATGAAGCGCCAGGGCTGCGTGTTGCTCGCGCTCGGTGACCAGCGAGCTGCCTCAAACGCGCCGAGCAGGGCGTTCTCGGGGAGAGCGTGATCTGTATCAAAGGCCCGCGGGCTCCACCGCTCAATGAGCGTGCTGAGAATGGGGGTGCTGGTCGTTGCGTGCTTCGCAGACATGAATCTCCTGGATGAAACGAAAATCGGGGGCGAGCGCCCCGCCAAGAGGGTGGAACGCGCGTCACGCGCGCCGTATTCCAGCTAGCTGAAATCGAGCGCGTCCGAGGCTGCAGCCGCGATGATTTCGGAGAGGGTGTCGAGCACGGGCGAGTGCAGATTCCAGCGCTGCCAGTAGAGCGGAAGCGCGAGGGAATTACCCGGTGTGATCTCGACGAGTGTGCCGCCAGCGAGAGGCGTCGCGCACTGGACTGCAGGGACCATGCCCCAGCCCATCCCGAGTTCGATTGCCGTCACAAACTCGGCCGAGGACGGTATGAAGTGCCTGGGCGGGTTGCTCGGCGGCAGCGGGGCACCTGCGTACTCGCGGAGAAAGCGATCCTGGAACATGTCGTGGCGATCGAAATCGATGCGGGGCGCCGCCGCGAGTGCACCCGGCGTCGGCCCGTCAGGCAAGTGGGCTCGAACGAAGGCAGGCGAGGCGACCGCGTGGTAGCGGTCGACCCCGACGCGGGTGGAGACGCAGCCTGGCACGGCCTCCTCAGTCGCGGTGAGCGCCGCCATTGCCTCGCCGCTGCGTAGTTTGACGGTTGAGACGGTCTCGTCGGCCCTGAGTACCTCAAAGCGCGCCCCGGTCGCGGTCGCCGCGCGCGCGAGTGCCGGGACGAACCAGGTGGCGAGGGAATCGGCGTTGATGACGAGTCGCACAAGCGCGCCCTGCGTGCTGCCCTGACCGAGCTCGGACGAGGCATCGTCAATGATCCTGGCGATTTGTCTCGCCGCCCGCAGCACGGTGGCACCAGTCGCCGTCACGGCCACCGGGCGGCTGCGGGTGAGCAGCACGGAACCGGTGCGTTCCTCCATGCTGCGGATTCGTTGGCTGACGGCTGAGGGCGAGACATGGAGCAGGCGTGCGGCGCCCTCAAGCGAGCCTTCGTCGACGACGGCGGCGAAGGTTCGCAGGTGTTCGAGGGGGAGATCCACGTTCCCATCTTAAGCAGAGCTAATGGGGCTTGAGAAAGTTTCGTGACGCTGAAGTAGCGGGTCGGCCACGTCAACCCGTAACGTCGACTCCGTGATCCTCCCTTTTTTCGTCGGTATTGGTAGCGGCCTGTCCCTCATCATGGCGATTGGTGCCCAGAACGCATTCGTACTGCGACAGGGGATTCGGCGCGAGCATGTGCTGCCGGTCGTACTCATTTGCGGGCTCACCGACGCGCTGCTTGAGACCCTCGGGGTTGCCGGTATCGGGCTCGTCATCGAGCGTGCGCCGGTGCTGCTCGAGGTGGTGCGCTGGGGCGGTGTGGCGTTTCTTGTCTGGTACGCCTGGTCTGCTGGGCGGCGCGCGCTGCGGCCCGACGTGCTGGTGGCCGCGGAGGGGGGTGAGCCTCGCCCCCTCAAGAGTGTCGTGCTCGCCTGCCTCGCGATCACCTATCTCAACCCGCACGTGTACCTCGACACGATGGTGCTCATGGGATCGATCGGAAACGCGCAGGGCGACCCCGCGCGCTGGTGGTTCGCGGCAGGCGGCGCGCTCGCGAGCATCGGCTGGTTCTTCGTACTCGGGTATGGGGCGCGTGCGCTCACGCGGTTCTTTGCGACGCCGCGCTCCTGGCAGATCCTCGACGGCGTAGTTGCCGCGGTGATGCTCGTGATCGCGGCACGCCTCGCCTTCGGCGGCATCTAGCGCGGCCTGCCTTTGGCAGCACAGAGCGCGGCCTGCCGGCTCACCCCGCTCGCCCCACCACCCCCGTTTAATCTAGTCCGACCCTTATTTGCCCCACAGAAGGGTCGGAAAGGATTATTGGGGGGAGTGGGAGCTGAGCCAGGGGGAGTGCCGGGAGAGGCGCGCATCCCGAAGGCGGGTGTGCCGCCCGCTGCGCCGCCCGCTGCGCCGCCCGCTGCTTCACGCGCTGCGCTACCCGCCGGCTAGCCGCGGATCAGCGCGAGCAGCTCATCCACGTCGGCCTCCGTCGTGTCGAACGCACACATCAACCGATAGAGCCCGGGCCTGGTAGGCCACGCCCCGAAAGCGAATTGATCCTGCGCGCGGCGCGCGACCTCTTCGGGCAACTCGACAAATACCGCGTTCGACTCCACGGGAAACGCAATCCTGACCGCCGGATCCTCAACCGCGCGAAGCCCCGCCGCGAGCCGGGCCGCCATCGCGTTCGCATGCTGCGCGGTCCTCAGCCAGAGATCCCCGCCATAGAGCGCATTGAGCTGCGCAGACGCGAAACGCATCTTCGAGGCGAGCTGCAGATTGATCTTGCGCAGATATTCAATCCCGGGGGTAGCGTCGGGCCGCAGTACGACCACCGCCTCAGCGCCGAGGGCCCCACTCTTCGTCGCCCCCAGGCTGAGGATGTCGGCACCCGCCTCGCTCGAGATCGCCGCGAGGCTCGTCCCCAGGTGTGTAGCCGCGCCGCCGAGGCGAGATCCATCGATGTGCAGCAGCATGCCGCGCTCGTGGGCGTGCTCGGCGAGCGCGCGAATTTCCGCCGGCGTGTAGCAGGTGCCAAGCTCAGTCGTCTGCGAGATCGTCACCGCGAGAGGCTGGGCGCGGTGCTTGCTGCCCCATCCCCACGCCTCGCGCTCTACGAGCTCGGGCGTGAGCTTGCCGTCGGGGGTGTCGACAGCGAGCAACTTCAGGCCACCCGTCTTCTCGGGGGCCCCGGTCTCGTCGGTGTTCACGTGCGCGGTCGCCGCGCAGATCACGGCTCCCCAACGCGGCAGCGCGGCCTGGAGCGCGAGCACATTCGCGCCGGATCCGTTGAACACCGGGAAGGCCACAGCCTCGTCGCCGAAGATGCGGCGTGCCGTTGCCTGGAACTCGAGCGTCCACGGGTCGCCCCCGTACGCAACCGTGTGCCCGATGTTTGCAGCAGCGAGCGCCGCAAAGATTTCGGGGTGGATCCCTGCCCAGTTATCTGAGGCGAAGGCGTGCGGGTGGGCAGCAGCGTTGTTCTCGGTCACCGTTTCAGCCTAGACCTCCTCGTGGGCACGGAGGAGTGCCCTGGCCGCGGTGGTTGTCGAATCGGGATCCCTCCGCGCTCACTCACGCGACGCCGATGTCAGTGTCGCAAGGTATCGTCAAGCCGAGGCCGAGTTCGGCCGATGGCCGGTTCACGAGGATGGTGCGGGAGGTGCCCGGATGAAGCTCAGTGTGCTGCCGCTGCGGTGGGTGGAAGAGGATCCGGAAGCGCCGGCCGACCGCAGCGCCTGGTTCGCGCAGATCCCCGCGGTGCGACAGCTGCTCGAGGGGCGGCTCGAGTTCGGGTCGATCACGGTGTTCGTGGGCGAGAACGGCGCGGGCAAATCGACAATCGTCGAGGCGATCGCGGCGGCCTACGGGTTGAACCCCGAGGGCGGCACCCACAATGCGCGGCACTCGACCCTGGTGAGCGAGTCGCCCCTCGACGGGCACCTGCAGCTTGCGCGCGGTGCCGGATCCTCTCGCAAGGGCGTGTTCTTGCGCGCCGAAACGATGCACGGGCATTTTGGGTACCTCGAGGAGATAGAGAACGCTCCTCCGGGCGTAGCCGGGCAGTACAACTACCAGAGCCATGGGGAGTCGTTTCTTGACTTTATCGAGTCGCGCGCCCGCATCCGGGGCCTCTGGGTGTTTGACGAGCCAGAATCGGCGCTGTCGTTCATGAGTTCACTCAGGCTGCTTGCGCATATGAGCGCGCTCGCCGCAGCCGGGTCGCAGGTGATCCTGTCGACGCACTCGCCGATCCTCGCCGCCGTTCCCGGTGCCGATATCTACGAGCTCGGTGAGTGGGGAATGCGCAGGAGCTCGTACGAGGAGCTGGAGATGGTCGACAATTGGCGGCGCTTCATGGACGCACCCGAGCGATACCTGCGGCACCTGGAGTAGCGCAATTGCGGGTTTCGTTCTAAACTTGAGTCACATGCACTCAAGTTTGTGATTCGGTGTCAACGCCACCGAATCGCACAGCCCGCTCATCACGAAAGGACATCATGCAGGCAAATTGGCAGCCCGCCGAAGGCGAAGGTAAAGAAAGCGCCCTTGAACAGTTCGGCGTGAACCTCACTGAGGTCGCCCGTTCGGGCAAGCTCGATCCGGTGATCGGGCGCGATAGCGAGATCCGCCGCGTGAGCCAGGTGCTCACCCGTCGCACGAAGAACAACCCCGTGCTCATCGGCGAGCCCGGCGTCGGTAAGACCGCCGTCGTCGAAGGCCTCGCCCAGCGCATCGTCGCGGGCGACGTTGCCGAGTCACTCAAGGGCAAGGAACTCATCTCACTCGACATTTCCGCGCTGATCGCGGGCGCGAAGTATCGCGGCGAGTTCGAGGAGCGCATGAAGGCGGTGCTCGCGGAGATCAAGGAGTCTGACGGTGAGATCATCACCTTCATTGACGAGTTGCACACGCTCATGGGCGCAGGCGGTGGTGAGTCCTCGGTCGCGGCCTCGCAGATGCTCAAGCCGATGCTCGCTCGCGGCGAGCTCCGTCTCATCGGCGCGACCACGCTCGACGAGTACCGCGAGTACATCGAGAAAGATGCCGCGCTCGAACGTCGCTTCCAGCAGGTGTACGTCGGTGAGCCGTCGGTTGAAGACACTGTGGGGATTCTCCGCGGACTCAAGGAACGCTACGAAGCGCACCACAAGGTGACAATCGCCGACTCAGCCCTGATTGCTGCTGCCTCGCTGTCGAATCGCTACATCACTGCGCGGCAGCTTCCCGACAAAGCAATTGACCTCATCGACGAGGCCGCGAGCCGTCTCCGTATGGAAATCGACTCGGCTCCGCTCGAGATCGATGAGCTGCGCCGCGCGGTCGACAGGCTAAAGCTCGAGGAACTCGCGCTGAAGAAGGAGAAAGACGAGGCCTCGAAGGAACGCCTCGCGAAGCTGCGCGAGGACCTCGCCGAGAAGCAGACCGAGCTCGCCGGGCTCGAAGCGCGGTGGGAGAAGGAGCGCGCGACGCTCAACCGCGTAGGCGCACTCCGCGAGAAGCTCGACCAGACGCGCATGGATGCCGAGCGCGCGCAGCGCGAGGGCAACCTCGAGCGCGCCTCGAAGCTGCTGTACGGGGAGATCCCCGTCATCGAGAAAGAGCTCGCCGAGGCAGAGAGCGCGGAGCAGCAGAGTGCTGAGAGCCCCGACGGCGAGCCCCGCATGGTGAACGACCAGGTCACTGATGAAGACATCGCCGGAGTGGTCGCGGCCTGGACGGGGATCCCCGTCGGCAGGCTCATGCAGGGCGAAACCGAGAAGCTGCTCGCGCTCGAACGTGAGCTCGGGAAGCGCGTCGTGGGCCAGGAGGAGGCGGCGCGGGCCGTCGCGGACGCCGTGCGGCGCACTCGGGCGGGGATCGCGGATCCGAACCGCCCGACCGGCTCCTTCCTCTTCCTCGGACCAACAGGGGTCGGCAAAACGGAGCTCGCGAAGGCACTCGCCGAGTTCCTCTTCGACGACGAGCACGCGATGGTGCGCATCGACATGAGCGAGTACGGCGAGAAGCACTCGGTCTCGCGGCTCGTAGGTGCGCCTCCCGGGTACGTCGGCTACGAGCAGGGCGGGCAGCTCACGGAGGCCGTGCGGCGTAGGCCGTACTCGGTCGTGCTGCTTGACGAGGTCGAAAAGGCACACCCCGAGGTGTTCGACGTGCTGCTGCAAGTGCTCGACGACGGCCGCCTCACCGATGGGCAGGGGCGCACGGTTGACTTCCGCAACACGATCCTCATCCTCACCTCGAACCTTGGTAGCCAGTATCTTGTCGACCCCGACATGGAGTGGCCCGCGAAGGTGTCTGCCGTGCAGGAGACCGTGCGGCGGGCATTCAAGCCCGAGTTTGTGAACAGGCTCGACGAGATGGTGATCTTCCACCCGCTCTCTGTCGACGCGCTCGCGCAGATCGTCGAGATCTCCATCGATCGGCTGCAGGCGCGGCTCGCGGAGCGCAGGCTCACGCTCGCTGTCACCCCAGAGGCGCGTGCCTGGCTTGCGCAGCGCGGCTACGACCCGATCTACGGCGCGCGTCCGCTGCGCCGCCTCATGCAGCGCGAGATCGACGACCGGCTTGCGCGCGGTATTCTCGGTGGCGAGATCCGCGACGGCGACGTCGCCCGGATCGACGTGGCACCCGGTGGGGAGGAGCTCGCGCTGCTGCCTGCCACGCCGATCCAATAATTATCACAAAACGGTAACGCAGTCAGATAGGGTGAGGGGCACCGCGCGAAGTTGCGCGGAGTGAGGAGCCCCCTATGCATCGCATTTCACGCACTCAGGCAGTGCCCCTCCCCAACCATCGAGGCCGACTCGCGCTCTACGCTGCGTTCTTCGTGCTCGCCCTCATCGCCAGCATTGGCTCGAACCCCTACGCCGCGAACGCGAGTGTCCTCCAGCTGCACGGCGCCCTCAGCCGAGTCGAGAGCTTCGGCATCATCTCGCACCGGGGTGCCGCGGCCCTCGCCCCCGAAAACACGCTCGCCGCGATGCGCCTCGCATTCGACCAGGGCGTCGACTTTGTCGAGGCCGACATGCATCTCACGGCGGACGGGGTGCCGGTACTCATGCATGATTCAACGCTCGACCGCACGACTAACGGCACGGGCGAGGTATCCGCGTACTCGCTCGAACAGATCAGGCGTCTCGACGCTGGCTCGTGGTTTGGGCCGGAGTTCGCGGGCGAGCCGGTACCGACCCTCGAAGAATTTCTTAACGAGCTCGCGCCGACGAACAGTCGTGCACTGATCGAGCTCAAGGGGGAGTGGCACGACGAGCAGATCGCGGGGGCGGTCAAGATGCTGGGCGAGCGGTACCTGGTGGATCGCGTCGCCTTCGAATCATTCGAGCTCGCCAACCTCGAACGGCTCGCGATCCTCGCCCCCGAGTACGCGCGGGTGATGCTCACCCGCGATTGGAATCGCGCGACGCTCGAAACCGCCGCCGAACTCAAGGTGTCGGCGATCGGTGCTCGCAACCAGGTCTTCGAGCGCGACTTCGGGCTGGTAGCGGACGCCCGCGTGCTCGGCATCGGAACCATGGTCTACACGCTGAACACCGAGAAGCAGTGGGCGAAGGCCCGCTCGTACGGAATCGACCTCGTCATCACCGATGACCCGGTATCGCTCGCGGCGTGGCGTGGAGATCCCAGCGGCGAGGTGTAGCGTCGAAACGGGTGCGCCTCGGCACCGTTGACGAAGGAGTTACATGTCGAACAGGGTTCAGATCGGTCGAAGCGAACTGGCAGTAGCGCCGCTCTCGCTTGGGGCAAATGTGTTTGGCTGGACGGCTGACCGCGACACCTCGTTTGCGGTGCTCGATGGCTTCGTGGCGGGTGGCGGTGACTTTGTGGACACGGCCGACGGCTACTCGGCGTGGGTGCCGGGAAACTCAGGCGGCGACTCCGAGAAGATCATCGGCGAGTGGTTGACGGCGCGCGGATCCCGCGACGCCGTCACGATCGCAACGAAGGTGTCGACCCATCCAGACTTTCCGGGTCTTGCCGCGGAGAACGTGCGCACCGCCGCCGACGCCTCGCTCGCCCGACTGCAGACCGACAGGATCGACCTCTACTACGCCCATTTCGATGACGCGGAGACCCCGCTCGCTGAGACGGTCGCGGCCTTCTCTGATCTCGTGGATGCAGGCAAGATCCGCGCGATCGGCGTCTCGAACTACACCGCCGAACGCGTCGCAGAGTGGTTTCAGATCGCTCGTGAGGGCGGATACCACCTGCCCGTCGCACTGCAGCCGCACTACAACCTCATGGAGCGCGGCTTTGAAGTGAACGGGTTGCGGGCGGTCGCGGAGGCCGAGGAGCTCTCGGTGTTTCCCTACTTTGGGCTCGCGAAGGGCTTTCTCGCGGGCAAATACCGTGACGAGGCTGCGGCCCAGGCCGAGGGTGCCAGCCCGCGTGCGGGTCAGGCGATCGGCTACCTCGACGATCGGGGGCGCCGTGTGCTCGCAGCGCTCGATGCCGTGGCTGTAGAGCACGGCGCCCAGGTCGTGAGCGTGGCGCTCGCGTGGCTGCGGCTGCAGCCGACGGTCGGCGCGCCGATCGCGAGCGCGCGCTCCACGGAACAGCTCCCGGCGCTGCTCGCATCGATGGAGCCCGACCTGTCTCCTGCGGAGCTCGCCTCCCTCACCGAGGCCGCTGGCGTGCCCAGCAGGGTCGAGTAACGCCCGGCAGCGCTCGGCTCGGTACGGCTCGGTACGGCTCGGTCCGGCCCCGCCGCATCTCAACAGCCCCGTTTTATCTAGTCCGACCCTTGCGCAGCGTGGGTTCGGGTCGGAATAGATGAAACGGGGGCTTCAAGCCTTGAATCGTGTCGGCGTTCCGGGTGGTTGCACGGTGCGCGGCTGCCGCGGGCGCTTCGCGCCCTTGCTGTTCACGCAGCCGGGCCCGGGATGAACACATTCCGAAGCTCCTGCGGTCGGTCACGTGCCGCGGTCGCAAAGGCCTCGCCGAGGATGCTCACTGCGCGTGCACACGCCACAGCCCTGTGCGGCTCTCCCAGCTCGGCACCCCTCCCCTGAACCCCTGAACGTCGAAAACATATCGTGTCAGCGAGATCGGGTGACTTCCACGGTTGAACGTATGTCAGCTCGCGGAGGAGGTATCTACTGGCGAGAATGGGCGCGGGAGCGGGTGTCTCGCACGCGCGAAGGTACCCACCGTCGCAGCGTCAGGGAATCCAGCGCTGCAGCGTGAGCGGCCCAGCAGCACCGAACGTCCAGCAGCACTGAGCGGCTCAGCAGCACCGAACGCTCAGGCTTAGGCCGTGCCGTACAGGCGGTCGCCCGCGTCGCCGAGGCCCGGCACAATGTAGGCCTGCTCGTCGAGTCCCTCGTCGAGCGCGCCGAGCACGAGCGTCACGTTGCGGTCGCCCGCGGCCTTCTTCATGAGCTCAACGCCCTCGGGCGTGCCCAGGATGCAGATCGCGGTGATGTCGTCCGCACCGCGCTCGAACAGGAAGTCGATAGCGGCGGCAAGCGATCCACCGGTCGCGAGCATCGGATCGAGCACGAAGCACTGCCGGCCCGCGAGCGAATCGGGGAGCCGCTCTGCGTAGGTGGTGGGCTCGAGGGTCTCCTCGTCGCGCACCATTCCGAGGAAGCCGACCTCGGCGGTCGGAATGAGCGTCACCATGCCCTCGAGCATGCCGAGGCCCGCGCGCAGGATCGGCACGATGAGCGGCAGCGGCTCACTCAGGCGTACGCCCGTGGTCTGGGCAACGGGCGTCTGGATCTCAATCGGATCGACCCGCACCTCGCGGGTGGCCTCATACGCCAGCAGCGTCATGAGTTCCTCGACGAGGAGGCGGAACGTGGGCTGCGGCGTCTTCACGTCGCGCAGCACCGTCAGTTTGTGTGTGATCAGTGGATGATCTGCAACGAAGACTCGCATGGGCCTATTCTATTGCCGTGACCACCATCCCTCCATCCTCAGAAGAACTTGCCGCGATGGCGACCGCCCTCGGCGAGGCTCGTCTGGCGGCTGCGGAGGGCGAAATCCCTGTTGGGGCGGTGGTGCTCGGGCCCGACCGAGGCGTGATTTCGACCGGGCGGAACGCGCGCGCGTCGAGCCTGGATCCGACCGGGCACGCCGAGATCCGCGCGATTCGCGGTGCGGCGAAGGCCGTGGGGGATCGCTTCCTCGAAGACTGCACCCTCGTCGTCACCCTGGAGCCCTGCGTGATGTGCGCGGGCGTGATTCTCGCCGCCCGCGTGCCGCGCGTCGTGTTCGGCGCGTGGGATGAGAAGGCCGGCGCGGTCGGCAGCGTCTACGACCTGCTGCGCGACGGTCGGCTCCCGCACCCGGTGCCGGAGGTTGTTGCGGGTGTGCGCGCGGAGGAGTGCGCGGAGCTCCTCGCCGAGTTCTTCGCCGAGCGCCGGTAGGCCTGGCCACGGGGCCTCACCGTCTAGCGAGGTGAGCTCCGGCGAGCAGGTGGTGTTCCTGCCTGGGCCGCGGGCATCGTTAGGCCGCCGCCACGACAGCGACCGGTTCTTGCGCGAACGAGACGCTGACCGCCTCGCCCGGCCTGAACATCGCCTCTGCTCCGTGCTGCGAGGCAAGCGTCGTACCATCGGCGAGCTGGACGACTGTGCGTCTGATCGAGCCGAGAAAGCCGCTCGAGATGACCACGGCGGTGGTGGCCCTGTCGGGCGTTCCCAGGGCAGGAGCGCTCGCGTGGTGACCGGTGGTGCCGCCCGCGCTCGCGCCTGGGCCTGCGCCGAGCCGCACGTGTTCCGGCCGCACGTACGCGGTCACAGGGTCCCCTGGTGCGAGGCCGGTATGCGGAAGCACCGGGATCGTCACTCCTTGCACGCGAACCACTGAGGCGTCGGCCGCGGAGCCATGCGTCAGGACCCCGGCGACCCTGTTTGAGAGTCCGACGAAGTCAGCAACGAACGGTGAGGCTGGCCTGCGGTAGAGCTCTTCTGGTGTGCCGAGCTGGGCAATTCTGCCGCCCTCCATCACCGCGACCCTGTCGGAGATCGCGAGCGCCTCTTCTTGATCGTGTGTGACGAACACTGTGCTGATGCCGAGTTCTGTTTGGATCGCCCGGATCTGCTCGCGCAACCGGACCCGCACCTTCGCGTCGAGCGCAGAGAGCGGCTCGTCGAGCAGGAGCGCGCGCGGCCGAGTCACGAGCGCACGGGCCAGCGCAACTCGCTGCTGCTGACCGCCCGAAAGCTCATGCGGAAAACGCTCGGCGAGATGCTCGAGACCCACAATCTCGAGCATCTCGCCGATGCGGCGTTCGCGTTCGGAGCGGGCGACCTTTCGCATCTGCAACCCGAACTCGACGTTTCGGGCCACCGTCAGGTGTGGGAACAGGGAGTACTGCTGGAAGACCATGCCGATGTCACGGCGGTTGACTGGCACATTCGTCACGTCGTCGTCGCCGAGGAATATCCTGCCGCCCGAGACTGGTTCGAGCCCCGCGATCGCTCTGAGCGCCGTCGTCTTCCCGCAACCCGAGGGGCCGAGCAGGCACACGAGCTCGCCTGGCTCAAGCGCGAGGTCGACTCCGTGCAGCACCGTGTTCGACCCGTAGGCTTTGGTGACGGCTTCGAGCCGGACGGCGGAGCTTGGCTGAGGGGTCTTATCGGCCATCGCTGGCCTCCTTCTGAGTGGCGGGAACAGGAAGTGTCGCCGGGGCCGCGGCCGGGCGTCGTGCGCGCGGTGCCCGCCCGGTGGCACTCACGAGCATGAGCAGCACAAACGCGCCGATGAGCGAGAGCAGCGAGACAGCGACGGCGACGAACGGGTCGGACTGCGAGATCTGCAGCAGCGCCGTTTGGAGCGTCACTCGGTTGAGGAGCGACGACACCGTGAACTCGCCGAGCACGATCGCGAGTGTGATGAGGGAGGCGGCGAGCAGGCCGCGGCGGACGCCGGGCGCGATGACCCGGAGCAGCACGATGGGCCATGACGCCCCGAGGGAGCGTGCGGCCTCGGCGCGCACGCGGGCGTCCATGCCGGTGAGGTCTGAGGCGATCGCGCGGTACGCGAACGGCAGCACGAGCACACCGTAGGCGAGCGCGAGGGTCCAGGCACCCGAGCCGACCGTCTGGCCGATGACACGGTAGATGGGTGCGAAACCGACGACGAGCACGATCGCGGGGATCGCGATCGGCAGCACCGTGAGCAGGTCGAGCGCGCGCTGCAGCCGCGGGAAGCGCAGGTGCACGAGCACGATCGTTGGGAAGAACAGCAGGAGCACGATGCCGAGCGTGATGAGCGCGAGGACGAGCGAATTCTGCAGCCCCTGGTACAGCACGCGGTAGCCGCGTTCGTTTTCCGGGGCAAAGAGCGCTGTCCAGTGATCGAAGCCATAGCCGCCCGTCGTGGATCGGAGCGTGAACTCGAGCATCGCAATGAGCGGGACGAGGAACACCGCGCCAATCGCGATCACCACGGTGCGGGCGACGCCGGGCGATGGTCGGCCGGGTACGCGGGCGCTCACCCGCGCGCGCGTCATCCCTGCCACCTCGCGGTCCGGGCCATGAGTCGGCCGTACGCGAACATCACGACGGTCATTACGAGGATCATGCCGAGGGCGAGGACGCCAGCGTTCGCGGCGAGTGCGCCGCCGGTCTCGCCGATGAGCGCCGCACGGATCTTCAGGGGCACGATCTGCGAGCCCTGGCTGATGAGGGCCGCGGCGGTGGCGTACGACGAGAAAGCGTTCGCGAACAGCAGCAGCAGGGACCCGAGGAATGCCGGGGCGAGCACGGGGATCCCGACGCGGGTCCAGTAGCTTGCTGCGCCGCCGCCGAGGGTTGCGACGGCCTCCGCCCAGCCCTGCCGAAGCGCGAGCACCGCGGGGAGAAACGTGATCACCATCAGGGGTACCTGGAAGTACAGATAGGGCAGCACTAGTCCTGGAAGCTCGTAGAGCCACACGCCGTTCGCGAAGATGTCAACGCCGAGGCGTTCGCGCAGGAGCACGGTGATGAGGCCCTGGCCGCCGATGGTCGCGATGAACGCGAAGGCGAGCATTACGCCGCCGAACTGGGCGAGTACCGAGCTCGCGGAGTCGACTGCCCGGCGCAGCGCGCCACCCTCGGGGAGCCCTGCGAGCGCCCAGCAGAGGATCGCGCCGACGACGGCGCCGACTGCCGCAGTGAGTGCGCTGAGCCAGATGCTCGCCCAGAATGCACTGAGCGTTTCGGGGGAGCCGAGTACGGCGAGGTTCGCGAGTGTGAAGCCGTCTGGGCCGGTAAAGCCACTGCCGACGGCGATGATCGTCGGCACGAGGAGAAACACGAGCACATACGCCGCGAAGGGTACGAGGCCGAGGGCCTGGAGTACACGATTCATGGGAGGAACGCGAGTGGCCCGTTCACCCCGCGGTTGCGCGGTGAACGGGCCACCGAGGCGCTACTTGACGACCGCTGCCCAGCGCTCGGTGAGCAGCGCGTTGGCCGCGTCCACCTGTGCCTGGTCAGGTGACACCCAGTCATCGGAGTCCGTGCCGAAGGTCGCCTGCTCCACGAGCTTCTCGTCGACCGCGCCGCTCTCGGTCAGCGCATCGATGCGGACGGGAACCGCGTTCGCTTCGAGGTAGAGCGCCTGTACCTCGTCCGAGAAGATCCACTCCTGCCACAGACGTGCCGCTGCGGGGTTCGGGGCATCCTTGTTGATCGCCTCGTTGTAGAACGAGACGTAGACCGCACCGGGAATGACGGTTGTCTCCCAGCTCGGCTTGTCGGCGGCGGCCGCGATGTTGTTGAACGACCAGTCGAGAACTGCGGGGGTCTCACCGGAGGCAATCGTCGCGGGTGTCGGGTCGAGCGTCAGGAAGTTGCCTGCGTCGCGCAGCTTCTGTGCGAAGTCGACGCCCGGGCCGAAGTCGTCGACGCCGCCGCCGTTGAGCGCCGACAGCCAGCCGACCGCTGCGAACGCTGCGCCTGCCTGCGTCGGGTCTCCGTTGAGCGCGACGGCTCCCTTGTAGTCGGCGCCGAGCAGGTCGTCGAGCTTCGCCGGCTCCTGGAGCTTATCCGAGTCGTACCCGAGCGACATGATGCCCGAGTAGTTGTTGACCCAGAGGCCCGAGGCCTCCTTGTTCTCAGCGGGAATGTCGTCCCAGTTCTCGACCTGGTATGCCGCGAACTTGTCGGTGTTCGTGAGTGCGACTGCCGCGCCGAGGTCGAACACATCGGGTGCGGTGTCCTGGCCCTTGAGGTTCTCGGCGGCCTGAATCTCTTCGGCGCTTGACGCGTTTGGCGATGCCGAGTTTACGGTGATGCCGTACTTGTCTTCGAAGCCGGCGATGATCTTGCCGTAGTTTGCCCAGTCTTCGGGGAGTGCGACGACGTTGAGCTCGCCCTCCTGCTTCGCTGCTTCGACGAGGCCATCGATGCCACCGAAGTCTGCGGCGCTTGTTGCGGTCGCAGCGTCAACCGTCGAGCCCTCATCGCCCGTGCCAGGCTCGGCTGCGCCTGAGGAGCACGCGGCGAGTGTGCCGGTGAGTGCGAGAACGCCGGCAACGAGAGCGGCTTTGCGCATGGGTACGCGTGAAATCACAGTGAACCTTTCGTCGGAACACCGGGGCGCGGTCTCACCGGCAAGGACGCCGGCCACCACACATCATCCCCGATGCTGCCAACGATAGAAAGCCGCCGCGAACTCCGCGCGACTCCGCAGTGTCCGGTGGGCGAAGCGCGGGTAAACGATCGCTGAACTCGGATCGGGCCCTGAGTAGAATCGCATGCGGCTCTCGGGTACGCCAGCTGTGCACCTCGCAATCACCCCCACGACAGGCTCGGGCCGCGCCGCACTAGCGACCGCGCCGCACTAGCGACCGCGCCGCTCCCGCGTCGTCACCCTGAGCCCCGACGCGATGAGTCTGCGCACGAGCTCGCGCCCGCCCACATGGGTCGCCCCTGCCGCCACGAGCGCCGCGTGCATGTCGGCGGGTACGTCGTAGTGGTCGACATCGAAGCCGCGGCTGGGGATCCCGTTTGCTGCCGCAAACGCGTGCAGCTCATCGAGGCTCTCGTCGCTCACCAGGTGCGCCCACAGTCGCCCGTGGGCGGGCCAGCTGGGGTCGTCAATCAGCACCATGTGCGCTCGAACGGCTAGTCGCTCGACAGCATGACGATTGAGCTCGTCGTCGGCGTCGGTAGGTCAGGATCGAGCCACACATCGGGCTCAATGTAGATGACGCGTGCGGCGGGCACGGCCTCCCGGATCCTCCGCTCGGCCATGTTGATGATCACCGAGACCTCGCCCATGGTCGTCGACGCGGGCAGCGATACCTTTGCGCCCACCATGAGCTCGTCAGGCCCGAGGTAGAGGGTCTTCATGTGGATGATGCGGTTGATCTCCTTCGCATCCCCGAGCGCCAGCTGGATCTTCTTCACATCGTCGGCGGTCGCGCCCTCGCCCACGAGCAGACTCTTGGTCTCGATCCCGATGATCACTGCGACTGCGATGAGCAGTGCGCCGATGAGGATCGTCGCTGCCGCGTCAAAGAACGTGTTGCCGGTGAGGGCGGTGAGACCGACGCCGAGGAAGGCGAACACGAGACCCACGAGCGCCGCAAAGTCTTCGAGCAGGATCACGGGCAACTCGGGCGACTTTGAGCGCTTGATGAAGGTCAGCCAGCTCGAAGCGCCCTTATGCGGGCGGCTCTCCCTGACCGCGGTGCGCAGCGACAGACTCTCGAGGACGATCGCGATCGCGAGCACCACGAGCGGCAGCCACCACATCTCAAGCGTGTGCGGGTTGCGGATCTTGGAGATACCCTCCCAGATCGAGAAGAGACCACCGATCGAGAACAGCACAATCGCGACGATGAACGCGTAAATGTAGCGTTCGCGCCCGTAGCCGAAGGGGTGCTCGCGGTCGGGCGCGCGCTTCGCCTTCCGGCCGCCGAGGAGGAGCAGGAGCTGGTTGCCGGAGTCCGCGAGCGAGTGCACGCCCTCTGCGAGCATCGCCGACGAGCCGGAGAGCGCCCACGCGATGAACTTCGTAATGGCGATACCAACATTCGCGAGGAGCGCTGCGATGATCGCGCGCTTTCCGCCTTCACTGCTCATTGTGCCTCCTGGATCGATGTCCTCGGCCTCAAGTGTATGCGGCAGCGCATGCATTACTAGGGGGAGTCGCTCCGGCTTCGCGAGAACGCCGCCGAGTCTTCCCTGTCACAGCGTGATCTCCGGCAGACTGGAGACATGACGACCCAGCCTGAGACCACCCAGCTTCCTCGCACCGCCATGATCGGCGTCGGATCGATGGGAGGCGCGATCCTCGCGGGCCTGCGCAGCCCCGCGGTCGACATCGCGCTGCCGATTACGGTGACGACGAACTCGGCGGCAAGCGCTGCGGAGTTCGCCGGTGCCGAGGATGTCGTCGCCTACGCCGCCGAGACCGAGCCCGACGCAAACCGCATCGCGGTGCGCGACGCTGAGCTCGTGATGCTCGCGGTGAAGCCGTGGATGATCGCTGATGTGTCGCGCGGAATCGCTGCCGATCTTGCGCCCGGCACGATCGTCGTCAGCGTGGCAGCCGGGGTTTCGTGCGCGCAGATCGAGGCGGAGCTGCCGGGCGCGCAGGTCGTGCGCGCCATGCCGAACACGCCCTCGCACATCGGGCGCGGTGTGACGGGCGTGGCTGGGGGATCCTCCGCGTCAGCCGAGGCCGTGGAGACCGTGCGCAGGCTGTTCGAAACCGTCGGCGACGTGATCGTCGTGCGTGAGGACCAGATCAACGACGTCGCTGCGGTATCGGGATCGGGCCCCGCCTACGTCTTCCTCTACGTGGAAGAGATGACGGCGGCCGCGATCCGCAGGGGCTTCACCCCCGAGCAGGCGCGGGTGCTGGTGAACGGCACCGTCTCGGGTGCCGCAGAGCTGCTCGTGCAGAGCGGCGAGGAAGCCGCCCAGCTGCGCCGCAACGTCACGAGCCCCAAGGGCACCACCGAGCAGGCCGTCATCGAACTGCAGGGTGCCGCGTGGGGTGAGCTCTTCGACCGGGCGCTCGCCGCAAACGTGCGCCGCTCTGAGGAGCTCGAGCGCGGGGAGTAGCTCCCGCTAGCCGATCGTTGCGAAGCGCTCCACGTCTGCCGCGGTGCCCGAGACAATGATGAGGTCGTGCGGGGAGATCACGGTCTCCTGCGTCGCGTGCGTGAAGGGCTGGCCCGGGGTCTTCACCCCGACCACGGTGACCCGGTAGCGGGTGCGCACACCGCTCTCGCGCAGCGAACGGCCCCGCACCGAGCGGGGCGGGTACATCTTTGCGATGACGTAGTTGTCGTCGAACTGGATGAAGTCGAGCATCGATCCCGACAGCAGGTGCGCGACGCGCTCGCCGGCCTCCCGCTCGGGGTAGATGACGTGGTTCACGCCGATCCGCTCCAGGATCTTGCCGTGCGAGTGCGAGATCGCCTTCGCCCAGATCTGCGGGATGCCGAGATCCACAAGGTTCGCGGCAATGAGCACGCTCGACTCAATCGAGGCGCCGGTCGCGACGACCGCGATCTGAAACTCGTCGGCACCGATCTGCTGCAGCGCCTCGATCGACCGCGCGTCGGCCTGGACCGCGTGCGTCACGCGATCCGACCACTTCTGCACGAGATCGGCGTTGCTGTCGACGACGAGCACCTCGCGGTCCTGCCTGTCGAGCTGGCCGGCCGTTGACGCGCCAAACCGGCCGAGCCCGATCACGATGACGGGGGCATCACTTCGAATATCAACCAACGATCGGCCTTTCCTCGGGGAACCTGAACAGCTGCGACTTGCTCGTCGCCGCGACGGCCGCGGCGAGGGTGACGGTGCCGACGCGGCCCGCCCACATCGTCGCAGCAAGAATGTATTTGCCGGAGTCCGGCAGCGCTTCGGACAGGCCCGTGCTCAGGCCACAGGTGCCGAACGCCGAAATCACCTCGAAGAGTGTCTCGTCGAGCGTCGTGCCCGAGATGTGCATGATCGCCGTCGTCGAAATGAGCACGATTGTCGCGCCCCAGATGAGCACGGAGACGGCGACGCGTAGCACTTCGGTCGGGATCCTCCGCCCGAACGCCTGCATGTCTTTGTAGCCGCGAGCCTCCGCGTAGGCGGCGAGGAAGAGCACCGCGATCGTGGTGACCTTGATGCCGCCTGCGGTTGACGCCGATCCGCCGCCGACGAACATGAGCATGTCGAGCACGAGCCTGGTCGAGCCGTTCATCTCCATCGGGTCGATGATCCCGAGCCCACCCGAGCGGGTCATGATCGACATGTACCACGCGTCGAACAGCGTGCGGCCAACGTCTTCGCTGCCGAGCGTCGACGGATTGTTCCACTCGAGCGACGTGATGAGCAGCCAGCCGAGGATCACGAACAGCAGCGTCGTCGCCAGGGTGAGCTTCGCGTGGAGGCCGAGGTGGCGGCGCTTTTCGGTGCCCTTGACGACGTAGCGGTAGAGCGCGAAGATCACGGGAAAGCCGATGCTCCC
Organism: Leucobacter sp. BZR 635; assembly: GCF_048061935.2. Taxonomy (NCBI): domain Bacteria; kingdom Bacillati; phylum Actinomycetota; class Actinomycetes; order Micrococcales; family Microbacteriaceae; genus Leucobacter; species Leucobacter sp. BZR 635. The sequence continues at coordinate 51,495 of NZ_JBLUNZ020000053.1, forward strand.
GAGAAACACGCCGATCGCGAGCACGCTGAGCAGGTAGTAGTCGCCGAGGTAGGGCTCGAGGCCGTCTGCGAGCGGCACGAAGCCGGTGTTCGTAAAAGCGGAGGCGGCGAGGTAGAAGCCGTTCCACAGCGCCGGCCAGAACGCCATGCCGTCTGCCACGAGCCGCGGGGTGATGAGCAGGGTGAGTGCGGCCTCGATGACGAGCAGGCTGATCGCCACAGCCGACAGCAGTCCGCCGATGTCGCCGAGGCCGACAGCCTGGCTCTCGGAAGCGCCGCGGGTTGTGCGGTTCGGGTTGGTGTCGCTCGCGACGAGCAGCCGCTGGCGGAGGCCGAGCCGGCGGGTGACCGTGAGCCCGAGGAGGCTCGCGATCGTGAGCACGCCGACGCCGCCGATCTGGATCCCGAGCAGGATCACGACCTCACCAAACATCGACCACTGCGAGGCCATGTCCACGGTGGAGAGACCGGTCACGCAGATCGCGGAGACCGCGGTGAACAGGGCGTCGGCGAGCTGCACCCCGGTCCCCGTCGCGCTCGCGATGGGGAGGGAGAGCAGGGCGGTCCAGATCGCGACCAGGCTCGTGAAGACGAGGATCGCGAATCGTGCCGGCGTGGTGTGCACGAGCGCGTGGAACCACGACGGGCGATTACCCTGAAAGGGAGCCCTATTGGCTAGTGCGCTTGAGCTCACTTCTCCTTCTTTCAGCGAACGGTGAGGGGCAATGTTGTCATGCTACACACCGGGCGGGATACCCTGGTGTCTATGCCAGACATTTTCGGAGTGATCGCAGACGCGACGAGACGTGACATCCTGCAGGTTCTACTGCAGCGTCACGCCGACGACGCTGAGATGAGTGTCTCGGAAATCGTCAATCAACTTGAGATCAGTCAGCCTACAGTTTCGAAGCACCTGAAGGTGCTTCGCGACGCCGAGTTGGTCACGGTTCGCGAGGAGGGGCAGCACAGGTTTTACTCGCTGAACCCTGAGCCGCTCGAAATGGTTGAGGACTTTGTCATCCCATTTCTCTCGGTCGGATTCGACACAGAGGTCACCGTTGAGTACCTCGACGGCAACGGCTCCACGCTCACCGGCCCCGCTGGTCTGCAAGACGCTGAGCCAGTTATCCCAGAGGAAGCCGCGGTTGCGGCAGAGCGGTTTGGTCGCGCGGCGGCGGTCGCCGAGCATCGGGTAAAGGAACTCGTCGCTCGGTTTAAGCTGCGAGAGTAACGTTTCGGTTCGCGCGAGCCAGCCAGGCGTTGTAGACTATTGATCTTGTGGGCCACGTTACGGTTAGGCCCCGTACGGCCCCTAGAGACGTGAGGTAACTGATGGGTTCAGTAATCAAGAAGCGCCGCAAGCGTATGTCCAAGAAGAAGCACCGCAAATTGCTTCGGAAGACGCGCCACCAGCGCCGCAACAAGAAGTAGTCACCCTGCCGCATTCGCGGTGCAGTGACTGGGCATCGAGCTTCGGCTCGGTGCCCTTTTCTTGTTTCTGGGGCGGGGGAGCCCACTCCGGCCCGCCTGCCCCGTGCGACCCGCACATCGATTCCGCCCCGAGTTATCTGCGGTGAGCCTATTTCGGCCTGTGTAGCACTCGGAATAGAAAACTCGGGGTGGTGGGGATCGGGGTGGTCGGGAGCCGGGGTCGCGGGGCGGGGCAGCGGAGTCGGGCGGGCCGCCGGGCCGTCGGTGCCCGCGCTCTAGACTGAAGCTGTGGATCCCATACGCATCACCCTTCTCGGAAAGCCCGGCTGTCACCTCTGCGACGACGCACGCGCGGTCATCGAGCAGGTTCGCACCCAGCTCGCAACTGATGAGATCGCGACTGAGCTCATCGAGCTGAACATCCTCGAAGATGAGGCGCTCGCGAGGCTCCACTCTGAGGAGATCCCGGTCGTGCGCATCGGAGAGAAGCGCCACGCGATCTGGCGGGTCGACCCCGAGAAATTCGAGGCCGCGCTTCGCCGCGCCGCACAGGGCCCTAAGCTGTCGTTCTGGCGGCGCTAACGCGCTGCCGCCAACGCCCGGACCACCATGCCAGCCCGGCCCTAGCAAGCCGTCCGGCCCAACAACCCCACCCGAACCCAGAGGAGTCACCGTGACCGTACGCCACATTGTCAGCTGGAAGATGAACGGCGAGACCGCCGAAGACCGCGCCCGCCAGGCGCAGGAGGTCTCTGACGCCCTCACCCCGCTGCGTGACCTCGTGCCCGGCGTGCTCGCACTCAACGTGCACCTCAACGAGTACAACGCCGACGCGAACTGGGACGTCGTCCTCGTGAGCGACCACACCGACAAGGCGGCGCTCGACGTGTACGCGACGCATCCCGACCACCTCGCCGCTGCGGCCCGCGTGAAAGAGCGCGCGGCAGCACGGGCCGGGGTCGACTTCGAGGTCTAACCGTGCCTGCGGAGCCGCACCCGGAGCGGATCCAACCGCAGCAGATCCACCTCGGTTCAGCGCTCGCGCAGCGCATCGTAGATGAGCTTGCGCCCGCGATCCAAGAGAACTTGAATCTCATGGACTCGCAGGGCTTCATCATCGCCTCGAGCGACGTGAGCCGGGTCGGAACGCTGCACCCTGGCGCGCGCGAGGCCGCCGCGACGAACGAGGTCGTGGCGGTGCACGCCGATACCGCCAGGCCCGGCGAGCGCCCCGGAGTGAACCTTCCGCTCGAGCACCGTGGCCGGGTGATTGGCGTCGTCGGCGTGACGGGCAAGCCCGCGAAGGTGCGGTCGCTCGCACCCGTGCTGGTGCTCACGATCGCGCTCTTGTTCGAACGCGAGGCCGAGTTGGTCGGAGAGTCTCGTCGTGACGCAGCTGACCGAGACGTGCTCGCGCGACTCGTGTTTGGATCGCGTCCAGAGGACGCCCTCACCCTATTGCAGCAGCGCTCGCCTGCGCTCGATGGCCCGTGGGTCATTGTGGCGGGAATTGTGTCGACGCTTGGTGAGGGCGTGCTCGACGCGGGGGCCGTCGCCAGGCTCCGTCGCACGCTCGGGCCCGGCGCAGTTGTCGGTGCG
>NZ_JBLUNZ020000054.1:0-8991 GCF_048061935.2 Leucobacter sp. BZR 635
TGCGCGGGGTGCTGTGGGTGCTCGTGAGTGGCGCGGCGGCGAGTCGCGAGGCTCCGCGAGCCGCCCCGGCTGGGACCGGGCGTGAAGCCGCAGCGGCAGTTGCTGAGCGGATCGCGGCGGAGCTGCCGGGCGTGGGCCTCGTTTACGGCGGCCTCAGCGGGACCGGCGAGGAGCTCGCCCGTGAGGCCGGGAACCTCGCGGTGCTCTCGACGCGCCCTGAACTCTGGGGAAGGGGTGAGGTGCGTGCCGCGAGTGGGCTCTTCCTGCGGCTGGCCGCGGCGCAGCTCCCAGCTGGTGTGGCGGTGAGTCTGAGCGGCGTGCTCGCCGGGGTCACTCCGGCTGAACGCGAGACTCTCGCCGCGTATTTGGCCTCCGGGGTTGCCGCGGAACTCTCGCGGTCGGGCTTCACTCACCGAAACACGGTGCGCCGCCACCTCCAGTCGATTGCGCAGCGCACGGGCTTCGACCTGCGGGTGCCCGAGCAGGCTGCCGTGCTCGCACTCGCGCTTGCCGCGGAGGCGGAGCAGGCGCCAAGGTCGCGGGGATCAGTGCATAGCGCACCGTAGGCAGCTATTTGGGGCGTGAATCTTGGTGCATCCCGCACCTGTGCGTGCTCGCCGATAGCTCCTAGGCTGAACGCATGCCAGGCAATGACCGCCCCGTGATCGTCGCAGCCCCCGACTCGTTTAAGGGGAGTTGCTCGGGCGACGAAGCGGCGCAGGCGATGCTGCTGGGTGCCCGCGCGGTCTACGGCGACGCCGCTGAGTACGTCGCGATCCCCCTCGCCGACGGCGGCGAGGGCACGCTCGACGCGCTGCTCACCGCGTGGGGCGTCGACGCGCGTGAGGCGCGGGTGCACGATGCGCTCGGCCGCCCCAGGGTCGCGCGCTACGGCATCAGCTCCGACGGTGCGACAGCGATGATCGAAGCAGCCGAGGCGAACGGCCTGCCCTGGGTGAGCGACGAACCGCTCCGCCCGCTTGAGGCCGACAACTTTGGCGTGGGTGAGCTCGTGCTCGACGCGCTCGATCACGGGGTCACCGAGATTCTCTTGAGCGTCGGGGGATCGGCGACGAACGAGGGCGGCACCGGGATCCTCCGCGCCCTCGGCGTCCGCTTCCTTGACGCCGCAGGCAGCGATGTCACGCCGGGTGCCCGAGGCCTGCGGGAGATCGCGACGATCGACGCCTCCGGGCTCGATCCGCGGGCGCGCGCCGCGCGCTGGAAGATTGCCGTCGATGTCGGGTTCCCGCTCTGCGGGCCCGAGGGAGCGGCCGCGGTGTTCGGACCGCAGAAGGGCGCGTCGCCTGCGGATGTTGCGCACATCGACGCAGGCCTCGAACACCTCGCGACCCTGCTCGCCGCCCGCAATGATCTGCCGGCGACCGCCTACACCGATCGCCCCGGCTTTGGCGCGGCCGGCGGCATCCCGCTCACCGCGGTCGCGCTGCTGGGCGCCGACACCGTCGCCGGCGCTGACCTTGTGTCCGAGGCCATCGGCCTCCCTGCACTGCTCGCCTCGGCCGACCTCGTGCTCACGGGAGAGGGCAGGCTCGACAGCCAGTCGGTGAACGGCAAGGTTGTCGACCTCGTTGCCCGCACCCGCCCCGCCGGGGTGCCGCTTGTCGTCATCGCGGGAACCGTCGAGCTCAGCGCAGTCGAGTGCCGCGCGGCGGGAATCACTGCCGCGTTCTCGATCGCCCCCGGCCCGATCTCCCTCCCCGACCTGGTTGCAGACACCCCAGCCCGCATCACCGAGACCGCCGCCCAGGTGGTCGCGCTCACCGCGCTCCCCGTCCACATCACCTGACATTGCTGTCAGGTGCCGCCGCACCACCCTCCGACTCGTCATCCTCCGACAGCGTCGTCAACAGAGAAAGTGAGAAAACCGTGCTCGATCTCATCGTGCTTTTGGTGTTAGTTGCCGGGATAGTCCTGGTCACTGCCAAATTTAAGATATCCCCGTTCCTTGCCCTGTTGGGCGCTGCGTTTATCGGGGCGTTCGCGTTCCGGCTGCCAGTCGAGGAGATCATCCCCACCATCACCGAGTCCTTCGGTAAGACGATGGGCAATATTGGCCTCGTGATCCTGTTCGGCACCATGATCGGCGTGATCCTCGAACGCTCGGGTGCCGCGATCGCGATGGCAGATGCGCTTATCAAGCTCATCGGCACGCGCTTCCCGACCCTCACGATGTCGGTCATCGGGTACATCGTCTCGATCCCGGTGTTCTGTGACTCCGGTTTCGTGATCCTCAACTCCCTCCGCAAGGCGATCGCGAAGCGCGCGAATGTGTCGCTCGTGGCGATGTCGATCGCGCTCATGACCGGCCTCTACGCGACACACACGCTCGTGCCGCCGACCCCCGGCCCGCTGGCCGCGGCAGCGAACCTCGAGGTCGAGTCGCAGTTGGGCCTCCTCATTGGTCTCGGCCTCATCGTCGCGGCAGTCTCCGCGCTGGCGGCGCTGCTCTACGCGAACACCTTCCTCAAGCGCGACATCGAGCTGCTGCCGCTCCCCGAGGGCGAGGTCGAAGAGAGCTACGAAGACCTCAAGGCCGCATATGGCAAGCTCCCGAATGGCCTCGTCGCGTTCATGCCGATCCTCATCCCGATCCTGCTCATCTGCCTCGCATCTATCGCGAAGCTGCCCGCGCTGCCGTTCGGCGAGGGCGTCGTCACGAACGTGCTGAACTTCATCGGCACCCCCGTGATCGCGCTCGCGCTCGGCCTGATCTCGGCGATCTTCCTGCTCCGCGGCAACGGCAAGCTGCAGCGCTTCAACTCGCAGATCGCCGACGGCATCACGATCTCGGCCCCGATCCTCATGATCACCGCCGCGGGCGCGGCATTCGGTGGCGTGCTCGGCAAGAGCAGCATCACGACGTTCCTCGCAGACAACCTCGCGACGCTCGGCATCGGTATCGCCGTGCCATTCATCGTGTCGGCCGCGCTGAAGACCGCGCAGGGCTCGTCGACGGTCGCGATGGTCACCACGTCCGCGATGATGCTCCCGCTGCTGCCCGCCCTCGGCCTCGGCAGCGACGTTGGCGCGGTGCTGTCGGTGCTCGCGATCGGTGCGGGCGCGATGGTTGTCTCGCACGCGAACGACTCCTACTTCTGGGTCGTCTCGCAGTTCAGCCGCATTCCGACTGCGACCGCGTACCGCACGCTCACCCCGGCGACGCTCATCCAGGGCATCTCCGCGTTCGTCGCGGTGTGGGTCATCAGCCTCATCATGCTGTAGCTGCCGACCGCAGCCGCGGGCACAGCAGGAGAGGGCTCACCCGCGAGGGTGGGCCCTCTCCTGCGTTGCGGGGTGCGTGGGTGAGCGGGGCGTGCGCGGGGGCGCGCAGTGTCAGCCGATTGCGACGTGCGCCGCGATCCGGAACTCCGCCGGCGGCAGCGCGATCCCGGTTGCCGAATCCGCGAGGATCCGCCCGATCGCCGGAGCAAACTTGTAGCCGTGGCCTGAGAAGCCGGCCGCGACGGTGAGCGGGCCGACCCGGTCGAGCACGAAGCGGCCTGTCGGCGTCGACGTGTAGGTGCAGCTGATCTCGACGCCGGTGTCGGGGTCGAGGCCCGGGAACCATTCTGCGACGTGCTCCCGCACCGCCGCGCGCACCTCGGGGGTTGCCGCGAACGTGCGCTGATCCGGATCCACCTCGTGCCCGACCGCGTGCAGCCCGAGCTTGACGCCCTCGCCAGGGGTCGGCATGCCGTACACGTTACCGCCGCGCTCGTCGAGCTGATCAGGCGCGAACATGTGGTTGAACGACGGCCACACGTGGGCTGGGTCGCGCGGGGCGAAGTGGGCTGGGTGCTCCTCGGTGACGGTGAGGGTGGGGAGATCGATGATCCCCTGCAGCAGCGTCTGCGACCAGGCCCCGGCCGCGACGATCGCGTGGCCGGCCTCGATGACGCGGGTAGTGCCTGAGGCGTCAGCCACGGTGACGCGCACGCGGCCTGCCTCCGGATCGATGGCGACGACGCGTGAACCCCGCTCGATGATCGCTCCGTCACGAACAGCCGCGGCCTGGAACGCGTCGAGCGCCCGGGCCGCGTACCCGACGCCGGCCTGGTTCCCGACGAGCACGGGGCCGGCGAACCGCATCCCCGCCCAGCGGGCGCTCGCCGCAGCCGGGTCGAGCAGCGCGACGTCTGCACCGCGTGCGGTGAGCGCCTCGTGGGAGGCGAGCACCGTCGCCTCATCGCCCTGCGTCACGAGGCCGTGCAGCTTGAGCAGCGGTTCAGGCGACTCCGCCTCGAGCCCCCGCCACAGCGCGAACGCCTCGTCGAAGAGATCGAGATAGAACCCCTCGTGGTAGGCATTGTTGATGTTGCGGGTGGCACCGTGCGAAGCGCCACGTGTGTGATGCGGCTCGAACTGTTCGATGAGGTGTACCCGCTCGCCGCGGCGTGCCAGCTGCCAGGCGGTCGCGAGCCCCATGATGCCGCCGCCGATGATGAGGTGATCAGTGTGCTCAGCCATGCTTCGAGGGTAGCCTGCATGCCTCAGCCGCCTACTATCAATGGCTCCGACCCTCGAAAATCCCGCGGCGAGACGCCGAGCACCCCGGTGAAATCGGTGGTGAAGTGAGCGTGGTCGGAGTACCCGAGCTCGGAAGCGAGGTTGGCGATGCTGAGGGTAGGATCCGTGGGGAGACGCCTCGCGCCCTCCTGTTGCCGACGTCGCCGAATCATTGAATGGATGGTGAGCCCAAAGTAGCGGGGCGCGACGCGCTGCAGTGTGCGTGTGGAAGTGTGCAAGCGCGGCGCAAGATCCGCGACCTGCGTGATCGAGGGATCAGCCAGTAGTTCCCCGAGGGCGTTCGCGAGCTCGCCCTCGGCAGACAACGGGGCAGCCGGGAGAGAAACCAGTCGGTGAGTGCCACCGAGGCGGCTGTTCGCCGTGCGTCGGAGGAAGGGTCGGCGGCGGTCATCGCTGTGCTGACGACGCGATCATCGAGCGGCTGTTGCGTGAGGTGCCGGTGTGAGGTTCGGCTCAATCAGTACTACTCGGCCGAGTGGGAATGCAGGTGCACGCGCTCGCCCACGGTGTTGAAGATGCTGATGACCTCTGCCGGTCTGGTGCCCGCAGCCCACATGCGGTGCGGCGTCATGGTGTCGAATTCTGCGGCTTCGCCCCGCTGCAGCACGAGCTGCTGCTCGCCGAGCTCGAGGTGCAGTCGCCCCGAGAGCACATAGAGCCACTCGTGCCCCTCGTGGATCTGCGCGGGCCGCTGCGGAGCCTCGGGGCGGTAGGTGATCTTGAAGGCGCGCACATCGGACTCCTCCCGTGTGAGCGGCGCGATTGTCATGCTGCCGCGGGTGACCGGGGCGCGATGCACGCGCGGGTCGCGCGGCTGTTGCTTGAGGAGATCGTCGATGCGGATCCCGAGCTGCTTCGTGAGCGGAAGCAGCAGCTCGAGGCTGGCCTGGCGTTTGCCCGATTCGAGCCGTGACAGCGTGCTGACCGACATGCCTGCGCGGCCCGCGAGGTCGTCGAGGGTCCAGTCGCGCTCCTGCCGCACGGCGCGGAGGCGTGCTCCCAGCTGCTGAAGTTCTTCCATAGTGCTCCTCCTGGGTGCTTGGGGTGAGGAGAGCAGGGCTGCCCGCCGAGGCATTTGCCAATACAGCAATTCTGATTGCCATTATTGCAGCTCTTGCGCGACGATACCGGTATGGAACAGACACACGCTGACGTCATCATCATCGGAGGCGGCACCGCTGGGCTGAGCGCCGCACAGACCCTCGGCCGCTCCCTGCGCCGCACGATCGTGATCGACTCGGGAACCCCGCGCAACCGCTTCGCCGCCCACATGCATAACGTCCTCGGCCACGACGGCGCCACACCCGAGAGCCTCCTCGAGCGTGGCCGGGCAGAAGCGGCGGCGTACGGGGTAGAGTTCGTCGACGGCAGCGTCGTTCGGGTGCGCGACGCGGGCGACAGGCTCGTCATTGAGCTCGCGCAGGCGACGGAGAGAACCGCTCCCGCTACCCTCACCGCCCGGGCCCTCGTCATCGCGACGGGCGTACGCGATGATCTCCCGGCGATCCCCGGGCTGAGCGACTACTGGGGGAGCAGCGTGCTCCACTGCCCCTACTGCCACGGCTGGGAAGTGCGCGGGAGCAGGATCGCGGTGCTCGCCACCTCACCGGACTCACTGCACCAGGTGAAGCTCGCCCGGCAGTGGAGCGACGACGTCACCGTGTTCAGCGCGGAACTCGGCCCGCTCGATCCCACAGTCGAGCGGTCCCTCCTCGCGCGCGGCATGCGGATCGTGAGCGCGCCGGTCACGGAGATCCTCGGCGATGGGACGAGTGTGACTGGCGTGCGCACGGCGGATGGGCTCAGCCACGACACCGACGCGATCCTCACCGCGAGCACCATGGTCCCGTTGGATGGCTTCGTCGCAGACCTTGACCTTGCGCGCACCGCGGCTGCCCACGGGAGCTTCCTGACCGTCGATGGCTTTGGCAAGACAAGCCACCAGCGCGTGTGGGCCGTCGGAAACGTCGCCGCACCGATGGCGACCGTGCCCATGGCGATGGGGTCAGGAGCGGCAGCCGGTGGCTCGGTAAACTTCGCCCTGGTGGAGGAAGACTTCACCCGGGCAGTGAGTAAGGAGCATGATGACTGAGGCGGAACTGACTCCGGCCGAGTTCTGGGAGCAGCGCTACGGCGAGGCCGACCGGATGTGGTCAGGGAAGGTGAACACTGCGCTCGCCGCAGTTGTCGCGGATCTCGCCCCCGGCCGCTCGCTCGACCTGGGCTGCGGTGAGGGTGGAGACGTGCTCTGGCTTGCCGAGCGCGGCTGGCAGGCCACGGGCATCGACCTCTCGCAGACCGCTGTCGCGCGCGGCCGCGCCGAGGCCGCGGCGCGCGGAATCGACGCAACGTTCATCGCGGCCGATCTCGGAGACTGGATCGATGACCCGCGGAGCATCGACGGCGCAGACGAGCCCTTCGACCTTGTGACCGCGAGTTTTCTGCAGTCGCCCGCGCACCTGCCGCGCCCCGAGGCACTGCGCGCAGCAGCGGCACGCGTCGCGCCGGGCGGCACTCTTGTGCTCGTGTCACACGGTGCTCCGCCGTCGTGGGCGCAAGCGGAGCACTCCGGCAGTTCGGGCGCGCATCAGCACCACGGCCCCGGCTACTTCCCGACGCCCGAGGCAGAGCTCGCCGATCTCGCCCTTGATACGGCCGCCTGGCGGATAGCTGTCTCGGAGATCCGCGAGCGCGATGCCGTCGGCCCCGAGGGGGTCGCCGGCACGCACTTCGACACTGTCGTCGTGGCGAGGAGGCGCTAGAGCTTCTCGACCTCGACGAACACGATCGCGTCGGGCGACGAGACGTTGCTGATCGCGTGCTCGGAGCCCGCGGGCCGCGAGTAGCTCACGCCGGTGACGAGCTCTGCGTCGAAGGATGAGCCGTCTGCATTGTCGACCCGCATCGACGCGGTCACGAGGGGAATCACGACGTATTCGTAGTCGTGGCGGTGCAATGGGATCGTTGCCCCCTGCGGGATCGTCCACTCCGTGACGCGAAAGTGCTCGTTCTCGAGCTGTACGGAGCTGTGTGCTGTGGGGGCCATGGGGTGCTGTCCTTCGCGGTCGGCGGTGTCGTGTGTCCAGTCTGACTGCTTCGAGCTAGATTTGCGAAGCCCTTCTGCAGCCTGGCGAGCTGCCGGGGCAGAAAGCATGAAGACCCTATGGTAAATGGAGTACTTGACGTACCATTTGGCAAGAGCATCGCGGGGCACGCCCAGCGAGAACGTACAAAGGAGTATCGCTCATGTCACTTGACCATGCACAACAGACCACCCCCAAGCGTCACGGTTGGACACGGGCGCGAGCTTTGCTTGCGGGCGGGCTCGTTCTCGGAGTCGGAGCGGCGATCACCCTCGCCGCCTGGACAGACAACGAGTGGGCCCGCGGCATCTTCGGCAGCGGCAGCTTCGGCATCGAAGGATCGACCGATGGGTCGGCCTTCTCTGACAACCCCACCACGGGTGATGCCGCCCAGCTGAGCTTCGCAGTGGGGGCAGATAACCTCGCTCCCGGCAGCGAAGTGTACGCGGGATACGCTGTCCGCCTGCAGGCAGGCTCGACCTATGCTGCGAACGTCGACGTTACGCAGGATATGAGCGCTGCCCTCGCCGGGACTACCGCAAGCTACGTCTTCACCACCGACGCCACCTGCGACGCTACCGCGTACGGCGGCGGCACGGACGCGGACGCCGCCTCCTTCGAACTCGACGCGTTGAATGCCCCGGCGTTCCTGTGCTTCAAGGTTGCTGCTGACGGCACCCTTGTGCAGGGGGAGCGGGGATCCATCACCTGGACCTTCACCGCTGAATCCGGCGCGACCCTGTAGCGATCATGATCCGCCGCAGTAGCCGAGCGCCGGCGCGGGGGAGGCGAGCCGCACCCGGGAGGCAATTTACCCGGGTGCGGGCGCTGCTGGCCGGAGCCCTGGTGCTCGGAGTCGGCGGTACGCTCACGCTCGCCGCGTGGACCGACAACGAGGCAGCTCAGGGCGTCTTCGCCGCGAGCAAGTTCGGGATTCAGGGCTCGGCCGACGGGACCACGTTCTCTGACCACCCGAGTACGGCCCCGGCCGTGCTCTCGTTTGCGGTCGCGCCCACCGCGATGTCGCCGGGCACGACGACGTACGCGCGCTTCGCCGTGCGGACGCTCGCCGACACGAATGTTGCCGGGAGCGTCACGCTCAGCGGCGCAACCGTGACCGGCACCGGGCTCGGCACGCACCTGCGCTACGGCGTGCGCACGATCCCTGCTGGCAGCGCGTGCAACGCGACAACCTTTGGCGCCGGAGCAGTCGTCGTGGCGAACAACAGCACGCTCGCGACCGCGGGCACGGGAAGCCAGCCGCTTGCCGCGGCCGCAGGGTCGCCCGTGACCTACTGTTTCGCGGTCACGCTGCCCGAGGGCACACCGAACGAGGCGCAGGGCCTCACCGCTACCG
>NZ_JBLUNZ020000055.1:0-36639 GCF_048061935.2 Leucobacter sp. BZR 635
GAACTGGACGCTCACCGGCTCGTCCGCTTCATAGGCCAACGCACGGTTCAGTTCAGAGGGGGTGAGTGGCGTGACGGATCCGCAACCAGTGGGAGCGGTGGCTCACCAGTCCCGCAGGGGATCACGGGCGCTGGGCAACGCGCTGCTCAACCTCGCCGCTCTCGGTGGGCTTGTGTGTATTGTGCTGGTGCTACTGTCGGTGTTCTTCAACATTTCGCTCATCATGTTCAAGACTGGGTCCATGTCGCCGACGATCCCCGCGGGGTCGCTCGCCGTCGTGCGCGAGATCCCCGCCGCAGATATTCGCGTCGGTGATGTGCTGACGGTGGATCGACCGGGCGTGCTGCCCGTGACGCACCGAGTCACCTCTGTGGCGGGGGAGGGCGACGCCCGGACGATCACCATGCGCGGCGACGCGAACGAGGCCGAGGATCCGGCCCCGTACACGGTGACTGAGGTCAGGCGGGTGCTCGCTTCCGTGCCGCACCTTGCCCGCGGTGTCGTGTGGCTTTCGAACCCGCTCGTGCTCGGCGGGCTCACGATCGGAGCTGCGGTGCTCGTCACGTGGGCGTTTTGGCCGCGCGAGAGGGAGCGCCCACGGAACTCGAAGCTGCCCAGGCACGGCGCGGCTGCGAGCGCGCTGGTGGTGGTCGGAACTGGAATCGGTCTTCTTGGCGTCCCGCTGGGGCCGGACTCCGCGCACGCGGTGCTCAATGCTGAAATGACGGAGCGGACACGTGGCGCGATCACCCTCATCTCCTCCGGTGACACTCGCGCGATGCGCGTAATGCGCCCGGGGGTGCCCGTCCCCTGGCAAGTGGGCGTGAGAGTGGTGAGCGAGGAGGCGAGTACCGTCGCCGTGTCGCTCACGGCAGCGGGATCCCCGGAATTTGGCCTGGTCCTCGATGTTCGCGCGTGCGACGTCAGGTGGGTGCGCGGCACGTGCACTGGGAACGAATCCGCGGCGTCCGGGCAGGGGCCGATCGAAGTCGAGACAGCTCCCACTCGAGTCGCCGTACTGCACGGGACTTCCGAGCGTTGGTTTCTCATCACCGCGACAATGCCTGAGGCCATCGCAGGCTCTGTCGAACTCACTCTCCGTGCAGCCGGTGGAAGCGACGTGGTGTCGACTACTCCGGGCGGGGAGAACCCCGCGGCGGTCGCCCCGCAACAGCCTCCCGCGGCACCCGCGGGAGGCTGGGCGGCGCTCTCCCGTTCGGGCGTGAGCGTTGGATCTCCGTGGATGCTCGGCATCGTTGCGATTGCGGGAGGACTGATGACGGCGGGTGCGGCGCGGCTGCTCCGGTACCGTCGACGGGAGCCGGTGACGTGAGAGCACCGGAGGGACGAACGCCGCGCCGCCGCGCCGCTCGCGGCCGGGTAGCTCAACGGGTGCGCGCCAAGTGGGCCGCGCGCATTCTCGCGCTTGGCCTGAGCGCGGCGATGCTCGCTCCTGCCCCGCAGCAGACTGAGGCGGTCTGGGTCGACGCCGAAGCAGGAACTGCCGCGTTCACAGCGATCACCGTGCCGCGGCCGTTGAATAATGGTCCCTGCTCGATCCAGGGCTCACTCCTGAACCTGCTTGGATCGTCGCTGACGATGCGGTGGGCGCTGCCGCCTGGTGTGGAGTTGTCGGCGGCGCGAATCTCCTACACCGGGTCGAATGGCCTTGTCCCGGTCGTTGATACGCTGCTCGGGACAGACCTCAAGACTGTCGCCGAGGGCAGCGGCTACGCTACGAAACTCACCGGAAGATTGCTCAACGCCGTCCTCGGGGCATCCCGCGCTATTTCGGTTCACATTGTCGACCCAAGCGGATGGGTCTCGCAGACCCGGGTCGTCGTCGGTGACTGGCCCCTGCTCGGGCTGGGCTCTGCCACATGCGTTGACTCCTGAGACCACCACGCCCCCAGTGGCAGGCCTCGGGCAGAAACACAAAGGCGCCCCCGTGCCGAAACACGGGAGCGCCCTGAGCGTGAAGCTCGCCTACGGCAGCAGGCGGTTCGGGCCGCGGAAGAGGTACGTCGTCTCGCGGATCGAGGGCTGCTCAAGCATGAGCATGAGCACGCGGTTCAGGCCCATGCCGAAGCCGCCGTGCGACGGAACGCCGTAGCGGAAGAAGTCGAGGTAGAAGCCCAGCTCTTCGGGGTTCATGCCCTTGTCGCGCGCCTGCGCCTCGAGCACGTCGATGCGGTGCTCGCGCTGCGCGCCCGTCGAGATCTCGGTGCCGCGGTAGATGAGGTCGTAGCTCTTCGTGAGCTCCGGGTTCTCTTCGTTGCGCATGTGGTAGAACGGGCGGATCGACGAGTCGTAGTCGGTGAGGAAGACGAAGTCGGTACCGAACTCCTCCTTCACGTACGCCGCGATCTGGCGCTCGCCCTCGGGGTCCATGTCCGCGTCGGCGCGAGGCACCTCGTAGCCGCGGCTCTTCACGATCTCCTTCGCCTCGGCGAGGGGGATACGCGGGAACGGGCGTGCGGGGATCTGCAGCTCCACGTTGAAGAGCTTCTGGATCTCTTCGCCGTGCTTCTCCTTCACCGCGGTGAGGCCGGCGACGATGAGCTCCTCGTGGAGCTCCATGACGTCTTCGTGCGAGTCGATCCAGCTGATCTCGGTGTCGATCGAGGTGAACTCGGTCGCGTGACGCGAGGTGAACGAGTGGTCGGCGCGGAACGCGGGGCCAACCTCGAAGATGCCGCCGAAGCCAGCGGCCTGCGCCATCTGCTTGAAGAACTGCGGGCTCTGCGCGAGGAACGCCTTGCCCTCGAAGTACTCGACCTCGAAGAGCTCTGCGCGCGACTCGGACGCCGAAGCCATGAGCTTCGGGGTCTGAATCTCGATGAAGCCGCGCTCAACCCAGAGCGTGCGCAGCGCGTGCAGGAAGGTCGTCTGCACGCGGAAGACGAGGTTCTGCTCGGGGCGACGCAGGTCGAGGAAGCGCCAGTCGAGGCGCACGTCGATGTTCGAGTCGTCGGCAACCGGGTTATCGGGCAGCGACTTTGCGACGACCTCGATCGTTTCGATCTGGATCTCGACGCCGCCGAGCTTCACGCGCTCGTTGTGCTGCAGCTCGCCCTCAACGGTGACAAAGGTGCCGTGGGTGAGCTCGGAGATCGTGGTCGTGCGGGGCACGAGGATATCTGAGCGGGGGTTCTCGGGATCGGGCTCGCGGAGCACGCCGCCGTTGACAAGCTGGACAGCGCCCGACTCGTCGCGGAGCACCACAAACTGCACGTACCGCTGGTCGCGCACCTTCTCAACCCAGCCAGATACACGTACGGTGCCGTCCTCGCGGGCGGCCAGATCCTTGATTAATACTCGCTCAGTCACCCGCACAGTCTACTCCGCGATGGAGCTACTCAGTTGCGGGCGCACTTCGCTGGCCGTTCGCGGGCCTGAGGCCGCGCGATCGCAGCGGAGAGAGGCTCGGCGAGATGCCCGTCGACATAATCCGTCACAATGGGAGGCATTAGTTGCGGTTATGTTCTGTTCCTTCCTAGTCTGGCTGCGGCGGTCGCACTCGACGCGCAACCCGAACAGTTCGGATCCTGCGTCTTTGAGCCTTGCGCCGCCCTGCCCGCCATTGAAAGGACCTCCCATGAACCGCACGCTCCGAACCACGCTCGCCCTCAGCGCTCTGGCCGCCGTCGCAATGAGCGCCGTGGGGTGCGCTGCGGGAGGCCCAGGCGGTGCCGCAGCCGCCGACAGCGGCGAGACAGGCGCGCAGCAGATCCTCGTTGCCACGGGTGCAAGCCCCAAGCCCTACACGTTCCTCGACGAGAGCGACGAGCTCACCGGCTACGACATCGAGATCCTCAAGCGCATCGACGACAAGCTCGAGGGCCTCGAATTCGAGTTCCAGGTCGCCGACTTCCCCGCACTCTTCGCGGGCCTCGACTCCGGCCGCTTCAACCTCGTCGCCAACAACCTCTCGGCCACCGACGAACGCCGCGAAAAATACGACTTCAGCGACCCCTACATCGAGGCGCAGTTCGGCATCATCCAGCAGGCGGGCGCGGCCAAGGTCACCGCACTCGACGACCTCGCCGGGAAGAAGACATACGGCGAGCCCGGCCTGAACTTCACCCGAGTGCTCGAGAGCTACAACGAGCAGCACCCGGGCAAGGAGATCCTCATCGAGTACACCGAGCTCGACCTGCAGTCCCAGTACAACAACCTCGCAACCGGCTCGGTCGACTTCCTCTTCAACGAGCGCGTCGTCTTCCAAGGCTACGGAGGCAGCTCGGGGCTCGAACTTGAGTTCACACAGCTCGACGGCGACTACCTCACCGAGAACTTCGGCACGAACCTGCTGTCCGCCTACGCGCTGTCGAAGCAAACTCCGAACGTTGCCGACGTCATCGAGCAGATCAACGGTGCCCTCGCCGAGCTCGCAGCCGATGGCACGCTCACAGAGCTGAGCGAACAGTTCTTCGACGGCCTCGACGTGACACCGTCGCGGACCGCCGCGGCAGGCTAGGGCGCAACCTTCGTGAACATCATCGACTTTGAGGCGATCGGGCGGTACACGCTCGGCCTCATCCCATACGTTCCGGTCACGCTCGCCCTCGCCGTCGTCGCGACGCTGCTCGGAACCGTGCTCGGGCTCGGCATCGCGCTCATTAAGATCGGCCGCGTCCCGGTGCTCAGCCAGCTCACTGCGATCATCGTGTCCTACCTGCGAGGCACGCCACCGCTTGTGCAGCTGCTGCTCAACGTGAACGCGGTGCCGATCGCGATCCTCTACATCAACCATGCCTTCGGAACGAACTGGGATGCGCTCGCGCTCTCCCCGTTCCTCGTCGCTGCGCTCACCTTCGCGCTCACCGAGGCCGCGTACAGCTCCGAGACGATCCGCGCGGCCCTGAACTCGGTTGATAAGAAGGAGATCGAGGCGGCGCAGGCGCTCGGCATGACGCCGTGGCAGGCGCTCAGGCGAATCACGATCCCGACCGCCTCAGTCGTCGCCTTCCCGACCCTCGTCAACCACTTCATCGGCATGCTCAAGCAGTCCTCGCTCGCGTTTGTCGTCTCCGTCGTGGAGGTGACGGCGTACGCGAAGATCCTTGGCGGGCGTGACTACCGCTACTTCGAGGCGTACCTCGCGACCGCGATCATCTACTGGGCGCTCACCGTGATCGTCGAACAGGTCGCCCGGGTCATCGAGGCACGCATGGAGCGGCCGCGGCCCGCGGGCCACCGCCCGAGGGTGGCGGTGTCGGCATGATCGCGCTCGAACAGATTCGGAAGTCGTTTGGGGATCGCGTGATCCTCGACGACCTCTCGCTCGAGTTTGCCGAGGGCGAGGTGACCGCGATCGTCGGCCCCTCCGGCGCGGGCAAGTCGACGCTGCTGCGCAGCATCGACTTCCTCGAGCGCCCCGACTCAGGGCGAGTGCGGCTTGGCGACCTCGTGGTCGACGCGGCGACGGCCCGCAGATCCGAGATCCTCAGCCTGCGCCGCAGCACCGCGATGGTGTTTCAGCAGTTTCAACTCTTCTCGCGCAAGACCGCGCTCGAAAACGTGGCCGAGGGCCTCACGGTCGTGCGCGGGCTCGACCGGCGCGAGGCTGAACGCGAGGCACTCGCCCAGCTCGCGCGGGTCGGCCTCGCCTCGCACGCGCAGCACTACCCGGCGCAGCTCTCCGGCGGCCAACAGCAGCGCGTCGGCATCGCCAGGGCACTCGCGATGCGCCCAGAACTGCTGCTGCTCGACGAGCCGACGAGCGCCCTCGATCCTGAGCTCGTCGGCGAGGTGCTCGCATCGATCCGCGCGATCGCCGCCGAGGGGCAGACGATGGCGATCGTTTCGCACGAGATGCACTTCGTGCGGCAGCTCGCGCACCGCGTCGTGCTGCTCGAGGGCGGACACATCGTCTCAGACGCCGCGCCGGAAGCGTTCTTCGGGCCCGAAGCAAACGACCGCACCCGCGCTTTCCTCCGCGAGTACCACCTCGCTCACGGCGGGCCCGACTACCAGATCTGAGTAGGTCGCTCACGCCACTTCACTTTCACCACGACCAGGAGAACACCATGAACACAGCAATCGACGATCCGCAGCCCGCCGCCGCGCAGCCCGCCGCCGCGCAATCAGCCCGTCGCCAGCTCAAGCACCTCGGCTTCATCCACCTCGTTCCATTCGACCGCGCCGACCCCGGCCGGGGGCTGCGCGAGGGCATCGAGCTCTTCGAGCATGCCGAGCAACTCGGCCTCGACAGCGGTTGGGTGCGCACCCGCCACCTGCAGTACGGGCTGCCATCGCCCGCGCCCTTCTTCTCTGCGGTCGCCCAGCGCACGTCGCGCATCGGGCTCGGAAGTGCAGTGATTCCGCTCGGCCACGAGAACCCCTTCCGGCTCGCCGAAGACTTAGGCGTCGCAGACGCCCTCTCCGGCGGGCGCGTGCTCCCGGGGCTCAGCGTCCACCCACCGGGCTTCACCGACGAGGTGAATGACCTCGTCTTCGACACCGGCTGGCGCGAAGAGGATTACGGCTACGGTCGCATCGAACGACTGCGCTCGCTGCTCGCCGGGACCCCCGTGCGCGAGGTGCCCGAGTACAACGGCATCGGTGGGGACTTTGACTCCGAACGCGTCGAACCACACAGCCCCGGACTCTCCGACCGCCTCTGGTACGGCGGCGGGTCGCTCCGCTCCGCGACGTGGGCGGGCAGCGCCGGCCTGAACTGGCTCGTGAGCAACATCAGCTCAGCCGAGAACGGGCTCACCGAGTTTGCCGAGGTGCAGCGTGCACAGATCGACGCGTTCCGCGCGGCGCACCCCGCTGGCGAAGAAGCGCGCGCGACCGTCGCCCGCGTTATCGTGCCCACCGACGGGGCGTCTGCCTCGCAGGCTGCGAAGTACCGCGCCTACGCCGAGGCCCGCACCCCCCGCACCGAGCAGGTGCACGGCAAGAACACGATCATCGCAAAAGACGTGCTCGGCTCGCGCGACGAGATCGTCGAGTTCATCACCAACGACCTCGCATTCCAAGCGGCCGACGACTACCTGTTCGAGCTGCCCTTCGAGTTCGAGCTTGCGGACTGGAAGCAGATCCTCACCGAGCTCGCGACGAACATCGGCCCCGCACTCGGATGGCGGCCGGCGGCATGAGCGACGTGAATGATGCGGGCGGCGTGAGCGCTGGGAGCGCCGTGAGTGCTGGGAGCGCCGTGAGTGCTGGGAGCGCCGTGAGCGCCGTGAGCGTGACCAGCGTGCGCGTGGGCGACGTGACAGTCCTTGCGGCGCAGCCCGAGCTCACGATCCGTCGAGCCCGGCCCGACGAATACGCAGCGGTCGACGAACTCATCGACGCCGCCTACGCCCATGACTACGGCCCGCGGGGCACCAGCACCGACCCCATGCACCTCGCAGAGGTCCGCGACCGCGGCTACGAGGTCTGGGTCGCAGCTGGCCCTCGCGGCGAACTTCTCGGCAGTGTCACGCTCCGCAAACTCGGCGGGCGGGCCCTCCACGAGGACGTCGCCGACCACGAGCTCGATCTCAGGCTGCTGGGTGTCTCCCCGGACGCTCGCCGCAGTGGGGTTGGCGCGGCACTCATGCGTCACACCGCCGAGCTCGCGGCAGAGGCCGGCTTTGGGGCCGTCGTGCTCAAGACCGCGCCCGACATGCACGGGGCGCACCGGTTGTACGAGGAGCTCGGCTTCGCGCGCGCTCCCGAACGCGACGGGCTGTGGATAGGCGGATCGCGGATCCTCGACCTCTTCACCTACGTGCTGCCGCTCGCGGTGTTGCCCACGGCCGCCGTTGCCGACCCCGATGCAGCCCGCTCGGTGCTGGGGCGCTTCCCATCTGGTGTGGTCGTGGTCACTGGGGGATTCGGCGGCGGGGAAGGCACGCCGGCTGCGGGCGCCTCGGACGCGGGGGTCTCTCCCGCCGCGCTCGTGCTGCAGTCGTTCGTATCGCTGTCTATCGACCCACCGCGGGTGCTGCTCTCTGTCGGGAAACGCTCGACGAGCTGGCCGCGGATCGCTGCGGGCACTACATTCGCAGCCACGGTGCTCTCTGACTCACAGGGTGAGCTTGCGCGAGACATTGCTCGTCCCGGGGCCCGCGACAAACTTGCGGGGGTTTCAACGGTGGCGTCGCCGCGTCACGGTCACCCAGTCGTGCTCGGAGGGTCTGCGTGGTTCGAGTGCGCGATCCGTGAGGAGTTTGACGGCGGCGACCACTGCATCATCGTCGCTGACGTGCTCGGCTTCGGGCCGCTGCAGCGCGCGGAACTCCCGCTCGTGTTCGCGGGCTCGCGCTTTGCGGGACTGCGGGAGGCCTAGCGTTCTGGCTCCCCCGGCAGAGCACCCGGTTCCTGAACATAGGAATCGGGTGCTCTCGTGGGCTAGGCGGCGGCGATGACGGCAGCGGCAAACAGCGGCGGCCAGCAGCGCGGCACCCCGCGCCCACCCACCAAAGCCCTACAGCAGGTGCCCACCGCCCGAGACCTTCATACGCTCGACGAGGCGCTTCACGTCTTGCGCGCGCTCCTTCGTCGTCACGAGCAGCACGTCTGCGGTGTCAACCACGACGACGTCCTCCATGCCGACGAGTGCCACGAGCCTGTCGCTCTCAGAGACGACGATGCCGCTCGAGGCGTCAGACAGCACCTGGGCGCCGTCGCCGAGCACGGCAAGGTCGGAGGGGCGGCCGCGGGTGAGCAGGTTCGCGACCGAGGCGAAGTCGCCCACGTCGTCCCACTCGAAGTGCGCGGCAACACAGACCATCTTGCCCGCGGCAGCCGCGGGCTCAGCGACGGTGTAGTCGATGGCGATCTTCGGCAGCGTCGGCCAGAGCCGCTCGCGCACCTCGGCACCGCGCTTCTTGCCCCACGACTCGGCGATCTCGCGCAGAGCGGCCACAAGCTCGGGTTCAGAGAGCGCCATCTGCTCGAGCAGCACGCTTGCCTTCGCGATGAACATGCCCGCGTTCCAGAGGTAGCCGCCCGCCTTGAGGTAGCCCTCTGCGGTGGCAGCATCTGGCTTCTCGACGAACTCGTCGACGTCGTAGAGGTCGAAGGGGGAGAGGTCGGTGCGCGCCTCACCACACGAGATGTAGCCGAAGCCGGTCGCGGCGTGCGTCGGATGGATTCCGATCGTCGCAATGTAGCCCTGGTCGGCGGCGCGCACTGCGGTCGCGACCGCGCGGTGGAAGAGCACGTCGCCGCGGATCACGTGGTCGGCTGCGAACGAGCCGAGGATCGCATCGGGATCGCGAAGCTCCAGGATCGCAGCGGCGAGCCCGATTGCCGCAGAAGAATCCTTGGGCTCGCTCTCGGTAACGAGATTCTCAGGAAAGATGTCCGGAAGCTGCTTGAGCACTGACTCACGGTGGGCGTTTCCGGTGACCACCATGAGGCGTTCCGTCGGCACGAGCGGCTTCAGCCTGGACCATGTGGCCGAGAGCAGAGAATCGCCCGCGCCAGTGAGATCAAGGAGAAACTTCGGAGCGTTTGCGCGTGAGAGCGGCCACAGTCTCGAGCCGACGCCACCGGCGGGGATCACACACGTGAGGCGCTCAAGCGCAGAGTTCGGAGAGGTCATATCGGCCATCCTAATGAATGCGGATCGAAGCTCGCGTAGCGCCGACGCGCGGTGAGGTGTTCGAGACACGCTAAGAGAGTGCCATAATGGAAGTCGCAGAGAACTCTCAGCAATGTGGCGTGCCCGCATATCGGGTGCCTCCTCAAGAATGCTGACTCTGCTGCGTGTGCGTGACGACCAAGGAGGAAGCTCGTGTCAGCCCTACCCGCTGAAGCCGCTCCGGCGGCGAAGAAGAAAGCCCAACGTGGCGGTACGCTCTACCGCGGCAACGAGGGCATGTGGTCGTGGGTGCTTCACCGCATCACCGGTGTCGCCATCTTCTTCTTCTTGCTCGTGCACGTGCTCGACACTGCACTGATTCGCGTGAGCCCTGAGGCGTACAACGCGGTCATGAGCGCCTACAAGACGCCGATCATGGGCCTCGGTGAGGCAGCGCTTGTCGCGGCCATCGTGTTCCACGCCTTCAACGGCCTGCGCATCATCCTCGTGGACTACTGGAGCAAGGGCGCCAAGTACCACAAGACGATGTTCTGGATCGTTATCGTGCTCTGGGCTGTGACGATGGCAGGCTTCCTGCCGCGTCACCTGATGAACGTGTTCAGTCACTAAGCGAGGGCGGAGTAACAATCATGGCTATGACAATTGACGCGCCCCGCGCGAAGACCCCGGCGAAGAAGAACACCAACTGGGAAAAGTGGGGCTGGATCTACATGCGCGTCTCGGGCGTGCTGCTGGTCGTGCTCGTGTTCGGGCACCTCTTCTCGAACCTGATGATCGGTGACGGCATTAGCGCCATCGACTTCGGCTTTGTGGGCGGCAAGCTCGCGAACCCATTCTGGAAGGTCTGGGATCTCCTGCTGCTCTGGCTCGCACTGATCCACGGCGCGAACGGCATGCGGACGATCGTGAACGACTACGTCGTGCGGCCTCGCCTGAACAAGGTGCTGCGCACCCTGCTGTGGCTCTCCGCAGGGCTCCTCATCCTCCTCGGCACGCTCGTGATCTTCACCTTTGATCCCTGCCCGGCGGGGGCTGACCCCTCGCTCGTTGCCTCCTTCTGCTCGGCTAAGTAACAGCCGAGCCTCAGAGACGTACAGAATTCAGCAGTAAGGAAACCAGTGACCACGAACACTCATGAGGGCGAAGACGTCACCGTGAAGGACGGCGTGACCTATCACCAGTTCGACGTAGTTATCGTCGGTGCTGGCGGTGCGGGCATGCGTGCCGCGATCGAGGCTGGCCCGAAGGCCAAGACTGCGGTCATCTCGAAGCTCTACCCGACTCGCTCACACACGGGAGCGGCGCAGGGCGGCATGGCCGCGGCGCTCGCGAACGTTGAGGAAGACAACTGGGAGTGGCACACCTTCGACACCGTCAAGGGCGGCGACTACCTCGTCGACCAGGACGCGGCTGAGATCCTCGCAAAGGAAGCCATCGACGCGGTCATCGACCTCGAGAATATGGGCCTGCCCTTCAACCGTACGGCTGACGGCAAGATCGACCAGCGTCGCTTCGGCGGTCACACCCGCGATCACGGTAAGGCTGCGGTTCGCCGTGCCTGCTACGCCGCTGACCGTACGGGCCACATGATCCTGCAGACGCTGTTCCAGAACTGCGTGAAGCTCGGCATCAACTTCTACAACGAGTTCTACGTGCTCGACCTCGTGATGACGGGCGAGGGCAAGGACCGCAAGCCGGCCGGCGTTGTCGCCTACGAGCTCGCGACCGGTGCACTGCACGTCTTCCAGGCGAAGTCGATCGTGTTTGCGACCGGCGGCTTCGGCAAGATCTTCAAGACGACGTCGAACGCGCACACCCTCACCGGCGACGGCGTTGGCATCATCTGGCGCAAGGGCCTCCCGCTTGAGGACATGGAGTTCTACCAGTTCCACCCGACCGGCCTTGCCGGCCTCGGCATCCTCCTCACCGAGGGTGCACGTGGTGAGGGCGCGATCCTCCGTAACGCGAGTGGCGAGCGCTTCATGGAGCGTTACGCGCCGACGATTAAGGATCTCGCTCCCCGTGACATCGTCGCCCGTTCGATGGTGCAGGAAGTGCTCGACGGACGCGGCGCAGGCCCGAACAAGGACTACGTCTACCTCGACTGCACCCACCTGGGCGCAGAGGTGCTCGAGACGAAGCTCCCGGACATCACGGAGTTCGCTCGCACCTACCTCGGTGTCGACCCCGTCGTCGAGCCGGTGCCCGTGTTCCCGACCGCGCACTACGCGATGGGCGGCATCCCGACGAACGTCGACGCTGAGGTCCTCATGGACAACGACACCGTCGTTCCCGGCCTGTACGCAGCAGGCGAGTGCGCGTGTGTCTCCGTGCACGGCTCGAACCGCCTCGGCACGAACTCGCTGCTCGACATCAACGTGTTCGGCAAGCGCTCGGGCAACTCGGCTGCTGACTACGCACAGACCGCCGAGTTTGTTGCGCTGCCGGAGGATCCCGCGAAGGAGATCCGCGAGCTCGTCGAGAGCTTCCGCACCGGAAGCGGCACCGAGCGCGTGGCGGATCTGCGCCGCGAGCTGCAAGAAGCCATGGACCGTGGTGCCCAGGTGTTCCGCACCGAGGAGTCGCTCACCGAGGTGCTCGGTGTGATCCACGATCTGCGCCTGCGCTACATGAACGTTGGCGTGCAGGATCGCGGCATGCGCTACAACACCGACCTGCTCGAGGCAATCGAACTCGGCTTCCTCCTCGACCTCGCGGAGGTGCTGACCTACACGGCGCGCAACCGCAAGGAGAGCCGCGGCGGCCACATGCGTGACGACTACCCGGATCGCGACGACGAGAAGTACATGCAGCACACGATGGCTTACCTGACGGGCGATCCGCACTCGGCGAACCCGGAAGACCACATCCGCTTGGATTGGAAGCCGGTCACCGTGCTGAAGGACGAAGACGGCGAGTTGCGTTACCCGCCACTGGAGAGGAAGTACTAGAACATGAGTGCTGTCACCACTGAGGCACCCGGCGAGAACGCCGTGGAAGAGATCAAGCCGTTCAACGTAACGCTGCTGATTCGTCGTTACGACCCCGAGTCGGGCCGCGACGCGTACTGGGAAGACTTCGACGTCGAGATGTACCCGACGGACCGTATTCTTGACGCACTCCACCAGATCAAGTGGGACATGGACGGCACCCTGTCGTTCCGCCGCTCCTGCGCGCACGGCATTTGTGGCTCGGATGCGATGCGCATCAACGGCCGCAATCGCCTCGCCTGCAAGACCCTGATCAAGGATCTTGACATCACGAAGCCGATCTACGTTGAGGCGATCAAGGGCCTGCCCCTCGAGAAGGACCTCATCGTCGACATGGAGCCGTTCTTCGCTTCGTTCCGCGAGGTGCAGCCGTTCCTCGTCGCGAACTCCGCGCCGGAGCCCGGCAAGGAGCGCATTCAGGACATCGCAGCTCGTGAGCGCTTCGACGACACCACGAAGTGCATCCTCTGCGCTGCGTGCACCACGTCGTGCCCCGTGTTCTGGACCGACGGCCAGTACTTCGGCCCGGCAGCGATCGTGAACGCGCACCGCTTCATCTTCGACTCGCGCGACGACAACGCGCAGGTTCGCCTGGACATCCTCAACGACAAGGAAGGCGTGTGGCGCTGCCGCACCACCTTCAACTGTTCAGAGGCGTGCCCGCGCGGCATCCAGGTCACCAAGGCAATTGCCGAGGTCAAGGCCGCGATCCGCACCGGCGTGACGGTCTAACGACCCGCAGCTGTAGAAAACCCGCCCGGCGCTCAGCGCTTGGGCGGGTTTTTGCGTGCGGTGCGGGGCGGTGCTGTTCGGCGCTGCGCTGTGCTGCGCTGCGCCGTGATGCCCGCCCCGCGCCGCGCTCCGCCCCCGTCCCGGCCCGGACCTCGCACCAACGGGCACCCTCGGCAGATCCTAACTACCCCGATTATTCCTGCATGAGCCTTGTGCAGGCTTCACAAGACTCGGACTAGAAAAAACGGGGCAGTGAGGGTGGGGATTCGACTACTCGGCGCAGATCGAGGAGAGATCGATCGGCTGCCATCCAGATCGCTCGAGCCCGACCGTTATGAGCCGCATCTCAAGCTTCACGTCGCCAAGCTCCTTGCCGGGAAACAGCTCGCCCCAAATAGGCAGCAAGCTCGGGTCGGTGGCCTCCCAGGTCGGAGACGGCATAGGCGCGGTGCTCGCATAGAACCAGCGCTGCGGAGGGAATCCAGTGGATCCGCTGGTCGTGAGTTGTTCCAGCACGGCGTCTGCGTCGGCGGCGCGAAAGCCGAACTCGGGGTTGCTGATAACAATTGGATCTTGCCCAGCAACAGAGCCACGGAGCTGCAGCACCCCCGCCTGGTTCGCGGTACCCACCAGGCGGTCCGCCGGAACGCGACATTCAAACCCAACTTTCAGTCCATTGTCATTCGGGTCAGTTGGGGTAATCGGAGGGTCAACCGGTGGCTTCACGGGCGGAGTGACCGGCGGTGTGACCGGTGGTGTCACGGGCGGAGTGACTGGGGGAGTGACGGGCGGCGTCACCGGGGGCAGGGCCGGTGGGTCAGTTTCAGGCGGCGGATCCAGCGGCTCAGTGACTTCCTCGGTCACGGGCCTCTCTGAAGCGGAACGAGGAGCGGCCGGTGCCGCGGGCGCGGGTACCGCAGGCCGCCGTGTGTCTGAAGCCGAAACTGCTCGGGGGCGTCCCTCGCTGACCTGTGGGGGCTGTGGCTTCTGCGGGGCTGTGCTGCCGGTGTCGCTGGGGCCGTCGCCCTGCTGTGGCTGCTCGATGCCGGTTTCGATAGGCGCGGGTGGTGGCGAAGTCGGCCCACTGAGCGACAGGGATAGTACTGTCACGCCAACTACCGTGGCGGCGGCCAGCGTGGCACCGGCAGAGATTACCGCGGGGAGGCCGATCGCGCTGACAAGGCCGCCGCTCACGGATGCCGCAGCGCCTGATCCCGCCGTTCCGGCCCCACTGGCAGCACCCGCGGCGCTGCCACCCGCGCCGCTCCCGCCAGCACCACCACCCGCAAGGCCTGCACCACTCCCTGCCGCCGCGCCGAGGCCCGCCAGCTGACTGGTGAGCCCGAGCTGGCTTGCGAGCAGCGCCGTGCCTGCGCCGCCGAGCGCCACCCAGGCGAGCACGAGGCCGAGCTGCCGGTTGAGCTCGGTGCTTTCTGCGGCGGCCTTGGCGCATGACTCGCACGTGTCGAGGTGTGCTTCGACCTCGCGAGTGAGGCGCGCGGTGAGTTTTCCGCGTTGGAAGCGCTGGAGGTGCTCGAGGGTGGATCGGCAGGCGTCGTCTGCGAGCTGTAGGTCGATGTGCGCCTCAACCCATGCCGACTTCAGGGCGTCGCGAGCACGGACGGCGAGCGCCGAGGTGCTGTTCGCGGAGAGGCCGAGGAAGACCGCGGCCTCGCGCGGTGGCAGCCCCTCGACCTCGGTGTACCAGAGGGCCGCCTGCCAGCGCGGCGTGAGGGTTTCGAAAGCCTTCGCGACGGCGTTGAGATCGAAGGCGTTGTCTTCCCAGGGTGCGGTCTCGTGGAGGTCGGGCACGTCGGGGAGTTCAAGTGTCTGCTGATCGCCGCCGCGGAAGCGGTCGGCCGATGCCGAGCGGATGACCCGATACAGGTAGGGACGGAAGGCCCCGGTGGGGCCACGGCCGCTGCGCACGAGTTCGAAGATGCTGAGATACGCCTCGGAGACGATGTCGTCAGCATCGAGGGAGGGGGCAATGTTGCGCGCGGCGACGAATCCCGCCCGACGGTGCCGTTCCCAGAGCACCGCGAACGCCTCCGTGTCGCCGTCGCGGCAGACACGGAGCAGCTCCTCATCCGACGCTGACTCCCAGCGGCGGTTACCTGTCCTCGCCAAGTTTCCCCCGTAAGCGCACCCGGCCGGTGTCTTTGCAAACGCCTCGCGGCGGGCACGCCCATTGTCGTTGTCAAGCTTCTGCTTGTGAATCCCCTCATTCCAGTATCGGTGATTTGGGTGGAGAAGGGTAGTGCGCAGCGAAATACCGTCGATTACGCGAAATATTTCAAACGCGCGTCACGATTCACCGCTTCCCCCGTGTTAGTAAGTGTCCGGCCACTGTCTGGGTTCCTAGGGGGAGCACACCACAGACAGGGTCGGGCACTGTGTCGTGCCGGGGGGCCGACACTCATCGAGGGGAAGAGTGAACAGTGGTGTTTGACGTGTTCCGTGGAAATCCATCCGGGAAACGAGCGAGGCGTGGCCTCGCGAAGATGCTCGCGGGAGGTGTTGCGGCGCTGCTCGCAGGCACTGTGATGATGGCGAGTGGGGGTGTCGTGCCTGCGGTTGCAAGCGACGGTGCCTCGCTCATGCTCGCGAAGAAGGTGAAGCAGCTCGACGGCAGTTATGTCGACGCGGCGCGGGATCTGCGCCCGGGCGACTCCGTGAGCTTCTGGGTGGAGTTCCGCGTGAATGACGCCGACGCTGATGCGCCGGTGCTGGTGCAGGATGTGCTGCCCGTGGAGTTTGCCGGCTGGGAGATCACCGATCTCACGGCCGTTGTCGGTGGCAGTGCCTCCGGCATCACGCTGGATCTGCCGGGGGTGGCCACCGGCCCCGCCCCGGAGGGCCCGGTGGCGGGCATCGTGGGCGGCAGCGACACCGAACGCACCATTTCGGTGGGCGTCGAACAGCGTGTGCAGTCGGGGCCAGCAAACCCGGACGGCTTGGGCATGTCGACGCGCGACACCGGAGTACTCGAGTACACGCTGAAGGTTCCGGAGCACCTCGCCGCTGACGACCCCATTCTGCGGCGCGATCTCGTGAACACAGCGACTTTCTCGGCGAAAGCCGGCGAGCGCGAGCTCCGGGTCAGCGACGACGCGGTCATCGCGATCGATAACCCGATCAGGGCCGGCGTCACCCCGTCGAAGACCTGGAGCCCCGAGCAGCAGGGCTACGAGCCAGGCGCAGCGTCGGAGATCACGATCGGTGCGACGCAGTCGTCGAACGTCAACGCGAGTGTGCTGCGGTTGCAGGACCCAGCTGATCCGGCGCTCACGCCTGACGGCGCAACGGAGCTGCGAGCCGGGAACCCCTTCTCCGCGGTCGATTTCGCTGGCTTCACCGCTCCGACCGACCCGACGACGAACCTCCCTACGGGCGCAACCACTGCGACGGTCGAGGTGTACCGGCTCGCCGCGGGCAGCTGGAACTGGGTGCCGTGGGACGCTTCGATCCCGAACGGCGAGATCGCTGGCGTACGCACGAGCTACGCGGGTGAGATTCCGCCTGGCACGGTCGTCACGCAGAGGTTCAGTGCGACACAGCGCGCCACGCACCGCACGACAGGCGAGAGCCAGTCGCAGGGCTTCGCGGTGACGAACGACGTGCGAGCGACGGTCGAGGTGCCGGGCATGGATCCTGTCTCGGCCGATGCCAACGCCCCGTTCACCGTCGCCACGGAGACCATCGGGGTAGACGCGCAGAAACGTTTCCTTGAGCTTCCGAACGGCAGCGAGACGGCCCAGCTCAGCGGCGTGACCGCCGGCGATAGCGTCGGCGTTGTGCTGCGCGCAACGAACCGCGATGCGCCCGCAAGCGCAGTGCTTGACCGCCTCACCATCGCGGAGCCTGCAGAGGGATCGAGCCCGCTGTTCTTCGGCGAAGACCTCCTCTTTGCTGGATTCGACACGAGCGTGCCCGAGGCGGTCTGGCCCGCTGGCGCATCCGCAGCAGAGCTCACTTGGCGCTTCACCGACGACTCGGAAGAGACGGTGGCCCTCTCACCGCACGGGGCCCTTCCGGCACCTGCGGCCGGCAAGATCGTTGCTGGCTTTGAACTCAGCTTCACGGGCGAGATCCAGCCGGGTGCCACGAGCGAGGTCAAGTACCAGCTCGACTCGAACCCCGCCGACTCCTTCGTGCAGCCGGGAAAGAAGACCGAGAACCTCACAAACGCCATCCTCGTCACTGGGGAGCGCGGCGACCACGAGCCGGCGACCGCAACCGCGAAGGCGACCGTTGCGTTCGTCGCACCCAGTATCGAGACGAGCATTCAGAAGCGGGTCGGTCCCGGCGTCGTGACTCCGGGGCAGGACGTGATCGTGCAGCTCGACACCGTGGTGAAGACCTCGGGTGGCCGCACACAGCCCACTGAGATCGTGGTTGAAGACGTGCTCGGCGACGCCGGCACGTTCTGGGACGGCTTCGACGCCAAGCAGGTGCTGCCGCCCATCACCCGGCCGGCAAACAACGACACTCCCACGACGCAGGCAGATCTCACGATCAGCGTTCAGAACGCGGCGGGCGACTGGACGCAGCTTGCACACAACCCCGTTGATGACGCGCCGATCGACATCCCGCAGGGGGCGACCGGCATCCGCTTCGTCTACTCAAATCCGACGGGCTTCTCGCAGACCACTCTGGTGAAGCCGAACGTCTCGTTCACCGCGCGGAACACGCTGCGCAGCGACGCGAAGACACCGACTGCGACCGAGTTCACGAAGGTTGTGCACTACGAGAACGTGGCGACCGTGACCGCTACCGGCAAGCTCGGCGACCGCGAGGTCACCGGCACCGCGACCAGTAAGGTGAACGCGGGCATCCGGGCGACTCCGGGCGGCAACGGTACGGGCCCGGGAGTGGGCGGCACGCTCTGGGCAGACAAGCAGTGGGCGCATGACACACTCAGATCGCAGTCGGGCACGCGCACGTTCTCCACGCAGTCCTGGGCGCTCACGAAGCACGGCTTCCCGAGGGTCGAACTGCAGGATCCGGTGAGCCCAACCGCAAGCGGCCAGGGAACCGTCTTCGAGGCGTTCAACCTCACGCACGTGCGGCCGATCCACTTCGCTGGCGGCGGCGCGAATGTGACCCAAGACCCAATGCTGCAGTGGGATCTCGTCACCGCGGTGGAGCTGTGGGACGGCACCGCCTGGGTGCCCGTCGAGGCCCCCGCGGCCGGCTGGATGGATGCCAAGGGCTTCACCGGCTACGCCCTCACGCCTGAGCAGCGCGAGTCCACGCTCGGCGTGCGTCTCGTGCTCGGCGAGAATACCGCGGCGCGCGAGGCAGCGCACGACCCCTCAGACCCCGATCTCACGGTGCCCGCCCCGGGCGCCGGCGTGAGCGCTTCGGGTGAAATTCGCAGCTTCGGGCTCGAATGGCAGCTGCGCGACATCGCGCGCACCGCTGACGGGACGGTGAAGTGGGTAAAGGAAACGGACACCCAGTTCAACTGTGACGGCGGCGACGGCTGCATCGACAACCTTTTCGCTGTCACCGCGATCCCCGACACCGGCAGGCCGGCGACCGCAACCGCGAACGACACCATCCAGATCTTGGACGGTGTGCCGAACGTGACGCTGGAGAAACAGGTGAGCGCGCTCCCCGGGGGCACTCCCGGCGAGACGATCGGCATGATCGCGCCGAACCCCGGTGAGGTCGCGCAGGAGGACTACCCGAGTGCGCGCTACTCGCTCACGGCGGGCAACGCCTCCGAGGCCGCTGATGGGGCGGTCGGCCGGATGCGGCTCGGCCAGATCCGCGTGACCGACGCGGCCGGTCCGAACGATGACAGCGCGCTCAGCATTGACGCGAGCCCCTTCACAGGTCGCGACTTCGCGAAAGAGAGTAGCGAGCAGGGCGGCAACCGCTTCAACGAGTTCACCCTCACCGGCGTGACATTCGGAGCGCTCCCGGGATCCATCGACACAGCTGAGAGCACGGTCGAGCTCTGGCTCTTCGACGGCACCCCTGCCGGCAAGACCGAGCGGTGGACGCTGCAGCAGGTGCTCGACGGTGACCCCGGGTTCGCGGCAGCCCTCCCCGACGCCATTGGCGTCTCGGCGCTCTACTCGGGCACCGACCCGGCGACGCACGGCAACCGCATCACCACCAGTGACAAGCTCGTGATGCACCTCGACGTGCAGCTGCGCAAGACCGAGCGGGTCTCGGGCGAGACGGTCACGGGTGGCCAACGAGGCAGCGTGACCTCGCTGCCGAACGAGGCGAGCGTGCGCGGCTGGGACGCGGTCATCAACCCTGAGGCGAGACCGACTCGCCGTGACGACGCGACGATCGAACTCACGCAGGCCACCGTCGAGGTGGGCCTGAAGAAGTCGGTGTCGGTGAATCACACGAGCGGATCGAACGACACCGTCTACGAGAGCGCCCCTGATGCGCCGGTGCGCGTCGAGCTCGTGGCGAACCCGAACGGGTCATCTGCGCCGATCGATACGCTCACCGTGCGAGACACGACGAAGGCGTTCTGGGACAGGTTTGAACTCGTCAGCTTTGAAACGCCGACGCTCCCCGAGGGGGCCGACCGCGCGAGGCTTCAGGTGTACGTCGGAGAGAAATGGGTGAGCTACGACGGCTACACCGGCGACTTCTCGGCGATTCACGGTGTGGGGGTCACGTTCGATCGCAATGACGCACGCACCTTCCCACAGGGGGTCGCATCATGGACGGGATCGTGGAAGTCTGCGAAGCTCGCCGTCGGTGTGAAGCTGCGCGAGGGCGCGAGCGTGAACTGGAAGTCGGACTCGGTGAAGAACCTTGCCACGGTGGTGGCGAAGAACAACACCTTCGGCTCGGCTGAGGCCGAGGCGATCGATGATGTGCGGTTCTCGCCGGGCGATCACAAGCTCAGGGTGGAGAAGCGCGCGCCGAATGACACCTCGACCCACCAGGTTGAGGCGCTCGCGAGCGCGCCGTGGAAGCTCGTCTTCACGAACACCGGGAGCAGCCTGCTGCCGATCACGCAGGTGACGGACGCGCTGCCCGAGACCCTCACCTGGGACGGCGAAGATCCCGTCGTGACCAGCGTCGCCACCACCGGCGGCGCGACTGAGCTCGGGACCGCGCCCAAGGTGACGCTCTCGGACGACGGCCGAAACCTCGTCTTCGACTGGGGGAAGGGAGCGCGCATGCAGCCGGGCGAGCAGGTGACGATCTCGCTCGGACTGATCATGGCTCCGATGGCCGCCGGCAAGCGGGCAGTGAACGAGGTCATCGTCGAGACCGGCGTCACCCTCGCCGAGTGCGTACAGCCCACCGAGCACGGGCAGGCACCAGGGGCGGTCAACGCTCCCAACGTCTGCTCGAACACGAACTATGTGCAGCCCCGCATCGGAACCGTGGTGGGCGCGCGCAAGACCGTGAGCGGCGAGTCCGTGCCGACGCTCGGTGAGGATCTCGTGACCGGCGCGCTCGACACCGTTACCGGTGACGAGTGCCGCCCCGGCAACTACCTGCCGACGGGCTCCGACTACACGCGCAGCCCATGCGCGTCGTACACGGCCATCGGCGCGACCGATTCGTGGAAGCTTGAGAACATCAACTCGGGCACGAACCCGCTCACCCGCATGACCGTCGTTGACATGCTGCCGGCCCCGGGAGACCGGATGCTCGCGGGCGGTGCAGCGCGCGGATCGACGTTCGCGCCGGTGCTCAAGGACCTTGCGAACATCCGCGTGAGCGGACTGCCCGAGGGCGCGAGCTACACGGTCGAGGTCACCGAGAACCCCGCCGCGTGCGTGGGAACCGGCGGTGACGGGTCACTCTGGGCGAGTGATCCCGAGTGCGCGGATACGACCGCGAACTCGGCGAACCAGTGGACGCCCCTCGCGAGCTTCACGGGGGCCGCGCACAACGTCGCCGGCCTGCGCTTCCAGGTCGACATGACCGCGCAGCCGCTCCAGCCAGGCGGCACGATCCTCGTCGAGTTCGAGACCGTGAATCGCGTGCTCGACGGGGCAGGTGCAGCGGGTACCCCGGGCACCTCGGATGCGGCGCTTCGCCCCACCCTCGCACAGTTCCAGGAGCAGCAGTTCGCCTGGAACCAGAACGGGGTCGTTGGGTGGGGGCCCACGGGCGTCAGGGTGAACCTGCCTGCCGCACCGCAGCGCGCGGGCGTGACGGTGAAGACCGACTCGCTCACTCTCTCGAAGGAGACGACCGGGCTCGCGCAGGATCGCGCACCGAAGAGCTTTGACATCGAACTCTCGTGCACGGTGCCAAGCGGCTCCGCGACCGGGCCCGAGCGCGTCGCGCTCGACCTCGGCGAGCAGGCCCGGGTCACTGTGCCGAAGAACGGCTCGGTGACGATCGACGGCATGCCTGTCGGTGCAGACTGCTCGGTGCGAGAGGCCGGCGCACTCGGTAGCTACGGCGAGAACACCCGCGCGGTGGATCTCAGCCCCGGCGTCTTCCCCGCCGCAGACGGGCAGAGTGCCGACGTGCAGATCAGGGAGCGGGAAGGCGGCCCCATCGAGGTGCTGTTCGTGAACGGCTACGCGCCAATCCCGCCGGTGCCGACCGACAAGCCCAAGCCTCCGCCTGAGCCGAAGAACCCGGCACCTCCCACGAGCCCGGTGCTCCCCGGCGAGCCGGGAAGCACGCCCACCGCGCTGCTGCCCGAAACCGGCGGCACAGGGTTCGGGATCTTTGCCGCGGCCGCCGCACTCGTGTTGCTCCTCGGAGCGGCGCTCGCCGCAGCCGGTGGCGCACGCGGCCGCCGTGGGGCGCACGGCGCAGCCGACTGATACGAGCCACGCGCGGGCGGCGGCGAGCCGTCGCCGCCCGCGCTACACTCGCTTTCATGACTGATCACCCGCAGCCAGGTGTGATTGCCCGCGGGATGGGCTTCTGGCAGCGCATCCAGCGCACTCGCCCGTACCGTGCGTTCTCCCACTTCACCGATGTTGGCGGCAGTGTTCTCTCGGGCGGGATGAGCTACCAGGCGCTGTTTGCGGTGTTTGCCGGTGTCTTCGTCGGTTTCAGCGTTTTCGGAATCGTGCTCCGCGGCCAGCCCGAGCTGCTCGCGACGATCATCGAACAGATCAACGTGTTCGTGCCCGGCCTGCTGGGAAATGACTCGGATTCTGCGATCAAGGTTGACGACTTGCTCAGCTTGCTCGGCGGCCGCGCGCTCGACTGGACGACGCTCGTGGCCGGTGTCTCGCTCGTGTGGGTCGCGATCAACTGGTTCACGGGCACCAGGCGCTCGATCAGGCTCATCTTCGGTCTCGAGGTGAAGGAATACCGCAACGCGCTGCTGCTGAAGGTGCGCGACCTCGCGCTCGCCGTTGGCTTCTTCCTCGCAATTATCGTCTCTGCCGTGCTCGTCGTCGTGAGTTCAAACCTCACCGACTTTCTGCTGGAGTGGCTCGGCGTGAGCTCAGACAACTGGTTCTTCGGCGGGCTCGGCACCCTGGTACGCTACGGCGCCATGTACCTCTTCGACGTGCTCGTGCTCGTCGCGATCCACCGCTATCTCGCCGAGGTACGTGTGGGGTGGTGGCGACTCATCACCGGCAGCCTGGTCGGTGCCGCCGGACTGTTCGTGCTCAAGCTCCTCGGCACCGCGCTGCTCGGCGGCGCGACGAGCAACGTGCTGCTCGCCCCGTTCGCGATCTTCGTCGGCCTGCTGCTCTGGTTCAACTTCATTTGCCGCACGCTCCTGCTCACCTCGGCGTGGATCGCGACGGGCCTCGACCCCAAGCTCGGCTTGCCCGAGACCGGCGGCTCGAGCGACGCCGTGCGCTTCCTCGAGTAGCGCTGGCACCGCGCCCGCCCCGGATGCGGCAGAATAGAGGGGTGAGCGAAACACGTGAAGTTGCAGCTGCGAATCCCTCTATCCGCGTAGGCGTGATCGGTGGTGGACAGCTCGCACGAATGATGGTGCCGCCGGCGATCCACCTCGGCCTCGAGATTTCCGTGCTCGCCGAGACCGAGGGCATGAGCGCCGCACGCGCCGCCGACATGGTGGGCGACTATCGCGACCCCGAGACCGTGTACGCCTTCGCCGAGACCGTTGACGTGGTGACCTTCGACCATGAGCACGTGCCGCACGACATCTTGAACGAGCTCGAGCGCCGCGGCGTTGCCGTGCACCCCAGGCCGCACGCGCTGCAGTACGCGCAAGACAAGATCCTCATGCGTGAGAAGCTCCAGGAACTCGGCGTGCCGATCCCGGCCTGGGCCGCGGTTGACTCGGAGGAAGCCCTGCAGGGGTTCATTGACGCCAACGGCGGCCGCGCCGTCGTAAAGACCGCGCGCGGCGGCTACGACGGGAAGGGCGTACGCGTCGTCTCGCAGGCCGAAGAGGTGCGCGACTGGTTCACGGCGCTTGCCGAGGACGGCCGGGGCGGCTTCCTGCTCGTCGAAGAGCTCGTCGACTTCACGCGCGAGCTCGCGCAGCTCGTGGCTCGCAGGCCGTCGGGTGAGACCCGGGCCTGGCCGCTGGTCGAGACGATCCAGCAGGACGGCGTCTGTGCTGAGGTGCTCGCGCCCGCGCCCGTCTCGAACCCTGAGACCGCAGCGGAGGCCGCCCGCATTGGCCAGATCGTTGCCGAGGGCGTCGACGCAACCGGTGTGATTGCGGTCGAGATGTTTGAGACCCGCGACGGCCGTGTGCTCGTGAACGAACTCGCGATGCGCCCGCACAACTCCGGCCACTTCTCGATTGAGGGCTCGATCACGAGCCAGTTCGAGCAGCACCTGCGCGCCGTCACCGACCTGCCGCTCGGCGACCCGGCGATGGCCGCTCCCTTCGCGGTCATGGTGAACGTACTCGGCGGACCAGCAGAGGGACCGATGCCCGTGCGCTACGCCGACGTGCTTGCCGCGCACCCCGCCGCGAAGATCCACAGCTACGGCAAGCTGCCGCGCCCCGGCCGCAAGGTCGGACACGTCACCGTCGTCGGCAGCTCGCTTGATGAGGCACGCGCCGAGGCGCGCGCAGCGGCTGACGGCTTCGCCTGAGCCGCGCCGGGCGCGCTGCGGCTCCGCGCTCGCGCCCGCTACGATTGGGATATGAGCGAATCAACTCCCCTCGTCGGCATCATCATGGGTTCAGACTCCGATTACTCGGTGATGCAGGATGCGGTGCAGATGCTCCGCGAGTTCGGCATTGCGCACGAGGTCGAGGTCGTGAGCGCGCACCGCACCCCCGACAAGATGGTGACCTACGCGCGCGAGGCCGCTGACCGCGGGATTCGCGTGATCATCGCGGGTGCCGGTGGCGCCGCGCACCTGCCGGGCATGGTCGCCTCGATGACCTCACTGCCCGTCATCGGCGTGCCCGTTCCGCTCGCGAAGCTCGACGGCATGGATTCGCTGCTCTCAATCGTGCAGATGCCCGGCGGGATCCCGGTCGCGACCGTCTCGATCGGCGGCGCGAAGAACGCAGGTATCCTCGCCGCCCGCATCCTGGCAACGAGTGACGATGCGCTGCGCGCCACGCTCGACGCGTACGCGCAGGGGCTGACCGATATGGTCGCAGAAAAAAACGACGCCCTGAAGGCCCGCATCGCCGCCGAGTAGGTGGTGTTGCGCCCTAGATGAGGGCGTGAATCTCCCAGAGCTGCCAGGCGACTGCTCGCCAGGAGAAGGAACGGCCGCGGTCTGCCGCGTGCACCGTGAGCCGCTCGAGCTCGCTCGACCCGTCGCCGCTTGACGCGATGAACAGGCGCGAGAGTGCCGTGATGAAGCCGGTTGCCTCTGGCTCGGCGATCCCCGCGTCGAGGATGTGCTCTTCGCAGGCTGGCTGCCCCGTGTGCAACACTGGCACGCCAGCCATGAGCGCCGCGATGAGGGTGTAGCCGGTCGCAGAAAAGGACTGCGGCTGCACGAGCATAGTGGCGGCAGAGATGATCGCGCCCACGTCGGCAAGGTCTTCGACGGGAACAACCGTGACACGCTCGCGTGCGCCGACAGGCAGGTTGCTGACGATGTCGCTGGGCTGCGGCGTGCCCTTCACGTGCTGCACGGGGTCCAGCCCGGTCATCACGACAAGGTGGGGGAGTGACGGGTCTGACTCGTAG
Source organism: Leucobacter sp. BZR 635 (assembly GCF_048061935.2). NCBI lineage: Bacteria > Bacillati > Actinomycetota > Actinomycetes > Micrococcales > Microbacteriaceae > Leucobacter > Leucobacter sp. BZR 635. The sequence continues at coordinate 25,335 of NZ_JBLUNZ020000055.1, forward strand.
GCGTCGAGCACCCACTGCAGCCGACCGAAGTCGTCGAGATTCGCGGTCGTGGTGATGTACCGCTCGGGGAGGCCGAGGCGTTCGCGGCGCGCAGCCGAGTCATCGCTGGCGAGGAAGGCGGTGGGCGCGACGGGCCGCTGCACCTGCACGGGGAGGTCGTAGCCGTAGTGCTCTTGCAGTAGCGATGCGGTCGCGTGCGAAGTCGTGATGATCACGTCTGCGTGCCGAGCGGCGCGCTTCATGAACGAGCGTGTGAGCCGCGCCTGCGCGGGGGTCAGGAGGTCCGGTGCCTGCCAGGCGAGCGTGTTCGGCACCGACACCGTTGACTGGGTGCCGTCGTCTTCGCTCCGTGAACGCAGCGGCATCATCGGCGTGACCGCGTGCGTCATCTCGCCGTCGAGTGGCCGCGCTGTCGTGCTGGACTGCCAAAGAATCGGCAGCGCGTTCGCCCCCATAGGCAGGTGCTCAGCTGCGATGAGTGGGGAGTCGAACTGGGGCACGACAGTTCCGCGCGCGGAAAGGAACCGCGTGCTGCAGCTCCGCGGAGCGGTATCTGCGAGGGCCCTCGTCAGGTCGGCCGCGGCAGCAAAGTGCACTCGCGCTTCCCAATCGGGGAAGGGCTCCGCTATCAGACTCAGAGTTGCCATTCCCACCTCCACCAGTTGCTTGTAAGTACCTATGGACTCATAGCTATTCTATGCGTGCGCAAATGGAGTTTACTGAGCGGCGCGCCCTGAGAATTCACGGAGTGCCTCATGGTTCTCTCTGTCTGTGTGAAGTAGCCTCTTCCTATGCGTGTTCTCTTGACTGGAGGGGCCGGGTATATCGGCTCCCACACCGCCCTCGTCCTGCTTGAACGCGGCCACGAGGTCGTTGTGCTCGATGACTTCTCGAACAGTAGCCCGGAAGCGGTGCGGCGAGTCGAGGAGCTGACGGGCCGAAAGATCTCGGTCATCGAGGCCGACCTCGCTGACCGAGCCGCCGCCGATGCTGCCTTCGAGGGGCTCGACGTCGACGCCGTTGTGCACTTCGCCGGGCTGAAGGCCGTGGGCGAGTCCGTCGCACAGCCGACGCGCTACTACCGCGTCAACATCGACTCGACCCTCAACCTGCTCGACATCATGCGCGAGCGCGGCATCACGCAGCTCGTCTTTAGCTCGAGCGCCACCGTCTACGGAGACCCGCAGTACGTACCGCAGGACGAAGCCCACCCAGCGGGTGTGGGCCTGACGAACCCGTACGGCTGGTCGAAGGCGATGATCGAGCAGATCATCCGCGATACGCAGAAGTCGTGGCCGGAGCTTGAGGCCGTGCTGCTGCGCTACTTCAACCCGGTTGGTGCACACCCGTCGGGGCGGATCGGCGAAGATCCCTCAGGGATCCCGAACAACCTCATGCCGTTCATCGCGCAGGTAGCGGTCGGCAAGCGTGACAAGCTCAGCGTCTTCGGCGACAGCTACCCGACGCCTGATGGCACCGGCGTGCGCGATTACATCCACGTCATGGACCTCGCCGAGGGGCACGCCGCGGCGCTTGAGCGCATGTCGGCGGGGGTCGCAACCTACAACCTCGGCTCGGGCACGGGTTCAAGCGTCCTCGACGTGGTGCGCGCCTTTGGCGACGCCGCAGGCCGCGATATCCCGTACCAGGTCGTTCCCGGTCGCGAGGGCGATGTAGCCGAGACCGTCGCCGACCCAGCGAAGGCGAACCGTGAGCTCGACTGGTACACCACGCGTTCGCTTGCTGATGCCTGCCGCGACTCCTGGGCTTGGCAGTCGGCGAATCCCGACGGATACGGTGCATGAGCGTAAGCCTCGATTACGACCTCGAACGGCCGATTCGCACCCCTGACCTCTCCTCACCACCGCTCATGACGAAGCGGGCGAGGTGGCTTGTGGTGCTCGGCTTCTTGCTGCCGGGAAGCGCGCAGGTGCTGGCTGGCAACAAGCGTTTTGGGCGTTTCGGGCTCGCGGTGACCTTCACCGCGCTGCTGCTTGCGGTTGTCGCGGTACTCGGGCTGCTGTTCGCGCGCGCGACGACGCTGTCTATTCTTACCAACGGCATCGTGCTGTTCGTGCTGCAGTGGCTGGTGCTTGGCCTCGCACTCATGTGGCTGGTGTTCGGCATCGACACCCTGCGCCTGACCCGCCTCGTCACGGTGAAGCGCAGTTGGCGCGTGCCGATCGCGATGCTCTCGGTGCTCCTCACCCTGGTGCCCGTCGCCGGAGCTGCCTGGGCGTCGTCGCTCATTGGCACCGGTCGCGGAGTGATCGGCAATATCTTCGTTGGGGCACCGGCAGTGAAGCCGATTGATGGCCGCTACAACATCCTGCTGCTCGGCACCGACGCCGGCAGCGACCGCGAGGGCATCCGCCCCGACTCGATCTCGCTCGTGAGCATCGACGCGAAGACCGGCCAGTCGGTCATCATCGGCTTGCCGCGAGAGCTCATTGAGATGCCGTTCCCCGAGGAATCGCCCATGAGCGCCCTCCACCCCTACGGCTTCGGCGTAGCCCCGAACGTCATCAGCGAGTGGGGCGGCTGCTACACGACCTGCTATCTCAACGCCGTCTACACCGAGGTAGAAAACTTCCCCGAAACCTACTCGGGGCTGTACCCCGACGCGGTGTCGCGCGGATCCTCGCCCGGCATCGAGGCGACCAAGGACGCCGTGCAGGGGGCGACGGGCCTCGACCCGCAGTTCTACGTGCTACTGAACATGGACGCGTTCTCGAACATTATTGACGCCCTCGGGGGCGTGACGGTGAACGTACCCGAGCGGTTGCCCATCGGCGGCGGCATCGACGAATACACGGGCGAGCTCGTGAACGTCGAGGGGTGGATCGAGCCTGGCGAGCAGCACCTCGACGGCTGGAACGCACAGTGGTTCGCCCGCTCGCGCTACGGCTCGGAGAACGGCGACTACGACCGGATGCAGCGTCAGCGCGACCTGCAAGCCGCGATCCTCGCGCAGATGAACCCAGCAAACGTGCTGCTGCGTTTCCAAGAAATCGCGGCGGCGGGTACTCAGCTCGTGAAGACCGACATTCCCGAATCGATGCTTGGGCGCTTCGTCGACCTCGCCGGGAAGGCCCGCGGTCACGCGCCAGTGAACGTCGAGCTTGTCCCGCCAGCGGTCGATCCCGAGGCGCCCGACTATGACGTGATCTACGGACTCGTTGCTGAGGGCGTTGCCGCCGCGAGCCCGCAGCCCGAGGGGGCCGAGCAGTAGCCGCTCCCGTAGACTAAACCGGGTTTCATGTGTAACGAAAGGGTGGTCATGCGGGTCACTGCAGTGTTGGTCGCCTTTAATCGGCGCGAATTGCTGGGCGAGGCGCTCGACGCGCTGGCCGCGCAATCGCGCCCGGTCGATCGGCTGATTGTCGTTGACAACGCCTCGACCGACGGCTCCACGGAGCTCGCGGAAGAGCGGCTCGGCGAGTGGGGCGAGCGGGCCAGGCTCATCAAGCTTGAGAAGAACACGGGTGGCGCCGGTGGCTTCGCGGTTGGGATCGCAGCTGCGGTCGTCGACGAGGAGACCGACTGGGTGTGGGTGATGGACGACGACACCGTGCCAGGCCCTGACGCGCTCGCGGGCGCGCTGGACACCCACGACCGGTATCGGGCTGCGGGCCGCGACGACCTCGCGGTCATGGGCTCGCGCGTCGTCTGGACCGACGGTGAAGACCACCCGATGAACACCCCGAAGGCGAAGATTCGTGCGGGCCGCGCAGAGCGCGAACGCGCAGCCCAGGTGGGGGCCATGGAGATCCGCTCCATCTCCTTCGTGTCTGCTTTTCTGCGGGCCTCGCGGGTGCGTGAGCTCGGGCTGCCGCTTGCCGACTACTTCCTCTGGAACGACGATTTCGAGTACTCGGCTAGGCTGCTGCGCGGCGCGCGGGGGCTCTTTACCCCAGACTCGGTTGTCACGCACAAGACCGCGAAGCGCGGGTCGAGCGACGCCGACCCCGGCCCTCGCTTCTTCTTTGAGGTGCGGAACAAGCTGTGGGTGTTTCGCTGTTCAGACGCGCTCTACGGCTGGGAAAAGTTTCTCTACTTTGGGGCGAGCGTGCGGCGTTGGATCCGCACGTTCCGCGCGTCGAGCGACCGCGCGCAGCTGCGCGACTGCCTGAAGCGCGGGTGGCGTGAGGGCTCGCGCACGAACCCGCGCTCCACGCGAGACGTGCTGCGCGACACCGGGGTGCCCGTCGACGTGATGATTCAGATCGAGCGGCTCGAAAAGGCCGAGCGCCGCAACTAGCGCGCGGGCCGGAGTACCTGCCACGCCCACTCGGCGGCGACCTCGGGCCCGGGCAGTGGGTCTTGGCTGAGCCAGGCTTCGACGACGCCGAGGAGTGCGCCAGAGGTTCCCGCTGCGGCGATGTCGAGGGGGAGCTGCGCGTGCCCGAGGTTTCCCGGCGAGAGTTGCATTCCCGAGCGTACGAACTCGAGCATGCGTGCCCGCACGCGCGCGATTACGAGGGCTGAGCCCTGCGGCCCGAAGACGCCGCGGTAGAGCGCTCGGTGCGTCGAGAAGTGGCGCATGAAGCGAACGAGTTCAGGTGGCGGCTGAGCGAGGTCGGTGATAATTACGGGTTCGTCCGCGTGCGCCATCTCGGTCTCGATGGCGTCGAGCGCCGCGGCGAGCAGCTCCTCGCGGCTGTCGAAGTGCTGGTAGAAACTGCTGCGGTTTACGCCAGCGGCGGTGATGATCTCGATCACCGTGATCGACGTGATGGGTCGTTCTGATGCGAGGGTGAGCACCGCTGAGCGGAGCAGGGCCTGGGTATTGGCCGCACGTGGATCCATGCCTCGATTCTCGCAGGGATTTCCGCTGGGGGAGTATTCGCGTGCGATCACTGGTGTCTCCGACACGTGTTGGAGTAGTGTGAGGGTGCTCGTCCTTGCACAGGGCAGGGACGCCCAGCAAGGGAGGCCCCATGTCCACGCTTACCGCAGCCAGCACCATCGGCGACTGGCTTGATCACCCCGAGGGTGGCACAGCGATCCGCGCTCTGCTCGCGCAGTCGGGCGGCGACGCTGAATCGCTCACCCAGGTGCGCGCCCTGCCGCTCCAGCAGTTGGTCACCCTCAGCCAGGGGCAGATGCCCCAGTCGGTCGTTGATGACCTCGTGCGCTCGGTCAACGGCGGCGAGATCCCCGAAGACGCAGACTCCAGCGCCTGGCAGGAACGCATCTCAGCCGGGCGCTTCGACGCTCAGACAGTCATCGTGACCGGGGCAGCAAGTGGCATCGGCCGCGCGACGGCCTCACGAATCGTCCGCGAGGGCGGCACGGTTGTCGCGGTCGATATTTCTGCGGAGAAGCTTGAAGACTTCGCAGCGAGCGCGCCCGCAGGGAAGATCGTGCCGGTCGCGGGCGACGTCACGAAGCAGTCAGACATTGAGGCGATCATTGCAGCGGCGAACGGCCGCATTGACGCGCTCGCGAACATCGCCGGTGTCAACGACGACTTCTCGCCGATTCACGAGACAAGCGACGAGATTTGGGATCGCGTGATCGGCATCAACCTCACCGGCGTCTTCAAGCTCACGCGCGCGGTCGTCCCCGTGATGCTCGCAGCCGGCCGCGGTGCGATTGTGAATATCTCGTCAGAGGCTGGCATTCGCGGCAACGCCTCGGGCAACGCCTACACTGCCTCAAAGCACGGCGTCATCGGCCTCACCAAGAGCGCGGCCTTCATGTACGCGAAAGAGGGCCTCCGCATTAATGCGGTCGCTCCGGGCGGCGTCGCCACCGGCATCCCGTTCCCCGCGAACGTCTCGGAGGTCGGCAGCGCGCGGTTGCAGCCGTTCCAGGCCGCGATCCCGACCGTTGCGACCGCCGAACAGCTTGCGGCGTCGATCACCTTCCTGCTGAGCGACGACGGGGTGAACATCAACGGCGCAATCCTCACCTCCGACGGCGGCTGGTCGGTGCAGTAGCGGCGGAGCTGGGGTGGGGCTTGCCGTGCGCCAGCCCTACCCCGGCTAAGCTAATGGGGCTATGGTGACTGCCCCCGAATTCTCGCTGCTGCTTCCCGTCTACGCGGGAGACGACCCTTCGTTTCTGCGCCTTGCCTTCGAGAGCTCGGTCGACGCGCAGACGCTGCGCCCGAGTGAGGCCGTGATCGTGCAAGACGGGCCGGTGACTGAGGCGCTGACGCGGGAGCTTGCGCGGATCGAACAGGCGAGTCCGATCCCCGTGCGCATCGTGCGGCTTCCTGAGAACCTCGGGCTCACCGGGGCACTGAACGCGGGCCTTGACGCATGCAAGTACCCTGTCGTCGCACGGATGGACGCGGACGACGTGTCTGCGCCCGAGCGCTTCGCGCGCCAGTGGGATCTGCTTGCCGAGGGCTACGACCTCGTCGGCACCGGCATGGCCGAGTTCGAATCGGACCCGGAAGTCATCGTGTCGGTGCGCATCCCCCCGAGCGGGAGCGCGCAGATCCGCGACCACGCGCGCACGCACAACCCCTTCAACCACCCGACAATGATGTACCGGGTCGCCGCGCTCGACGCAGTTGGTCGATATCAGCCCTTCGGGAAGATGGAAGACTACTGGCTCGGCATCAGGCTCATCGACTCGGGTGCCCGCGTCGAGAACATCGCGGAGCCGCTCGTGAAGTACCGGGTCGGTGCGGGCGCGTTTGCCCGCCGCGGCGGGTGGCAGGAGGCGAAGACCGAGTGGGCGCTGCAGCGCGAGATGCTGCGGATGGGCTTTGTCACCCGCGGCCAGTACCTCCGCAACGTCGTCGTGAAGGGTGTCTATAGGCTCATGCCCGCGTCGCTCAAGCGAGTGCTCTTCCGCCGCTTCGTGGCGAGCGGGCTGCCTGGGGAGCGCAGCTAGCGCGCTCTCCGCATGTGGCGATGCGCGCCTGGTTTCTCCTGTGGAGCCCGGGCCCCGGGAGCCCGCCTGCCTTCCTCGCCGCCCTGATTAATTCAGACCGACTCTTGTGCGGGGCGTGAACGGGGTGGAATGGATAACACGGGGGCTTGGGGATTAGCGCGGGGCCTCACGACGGCGGCCTACCGCGCCCCGGAGTTCGCGCTACTCCCAAGAGCGGGCGTGCTCGACCGCGGCCTGAAGGCGCGGGGTGAGCACGGGGAGCATCGTGCGCGCATAGGTGCTCGTGATGTGGTTATCGTCGAGGTACACGAACACGTTGCCGATGATCGAGGGACAGCTCCCATCGAAACAGAGCTGATCCGACATGTCGACCGTGGCGAGGCCTGGGCGCAGGAGCGCTTCAGCCGGGTTCGCCGAAGCGAAGGCTCTGTCGTGTGAGACGCCGCAGGCGGCGTTCGCGCCGAGGTTTGAGGCAACTTCGGTGTCGCCGTTGATCATGGCGTCGGCGCACTCGTATGCGTTGAAGAAGAAACGTGGGTTGTCGCGGAACAGGACGACCGGGATGCCGAGGTTCTCGAGCCCTGTGAGCGCGGCCTCTTGTCCTTCGGGGATTCGCTCTTTCTCGCCAAAGTCCGGGGACTCGTTCTCCCACGACGCGGGCGTGCGCGTTCCCACTGAGATGACCACGTCTGGGTTGAGCTCGGCGACCCCTGACAAGACAGATCCGAGCCAGGCATTGCACCCCTCAGCAGCCTCGGGAAACTCGGTCGTTTCCACATCGATGAGGGCGAGCGCGCAGCCTCCCTTCAAGAACGAGTAGGTGCGCCAGTCGTTCTTGACTGAGATGTCCTCGATGGGCTCGAGCCACTGCTGGGAGTGGGAGTCTCCGATGACCGCGACGACGAGCTCGGGATCGTCGGTGTTGAGATAGCTACAGCTGGCGCCTTGGCCCTCAAGCGCCTCATTGAGTACGCCATCACAGTTCTCTGGGAGCTCGCCCCACTCCGACTCAAGATCCCCTGCGAGCGGAATCGGGGGAATCCCCGCCGGGATGGGCTCGGTGTATTCGCCGGTGAGTACAGCAGCGCCTGGGTGGGTGACCGACTGATCCATCGCCGCGACCACGGCCTTCTCGGTCTCGTATTCCCGCTGCGCAGACCACCCGAGGAAGACGGTCGGGCCGGCAACAAGCAGGATCGAGAGCGCGATGACGAGCAGGCCACGCAGCTTGTTGACGTTCGCCCAGACGGCATGGCGGAGCCGGTCATCGACCAGCCAGGTGAGCAGCCGGGCGGTGACCAGCGACAGCGCCACGATGAGGAGCCCGTCGAGAAAGCTCAGCGGTGCGCCGCGGCGCAGTTGGATTGCAAAGATGAGGATCGGCCAGTGCACGAGGTAGAGCGCGTAGGCGTCGTTGCCGAGCGCCACCAGGGGCTTGAAGCTGAGTGCGCGCGTGACCACTGTCGGTTGCCCCTCGCCCGAACCGGCAATGATGATCGCGATGACACTGAGAACCGGCCACAGTGCAAGGTATCCGGGGAAACCGCCCTGCACGTCGATGAGGACGCCGCACAGCACGAGCGCGGTAATACCCACCAGGCCCAGCACGCTGCGTGCCCAGCGCGGCACCCTGATCCAGGGGAGTGCGACCGCGAGCATGGAACCGGCCGCAAACTCCCAGATCCGGGCACCGGTGTCGAAGTAAGCAAACTCTTGGCGTGCGTCGGTTGAGAGCACCGAGTAGGTGAATGAAGCGGCGAAGACGACGGCGAAGACGGCCATCGCGGCGGGCCGCACGGCGAGGCGAGTGAGCTTCGTGAGGAAGCGGATGACCAGGAAGAGTAAGGGCCACAGCAGAAAAACCTGGCCCTGCACGGACAGCGACCAGAAGTGCTGCACGGGGCTCGCAGAGATCTTGTCGGCGTAGTAGTCGGTCGCATCGATCGCGAGCCACCAGTTCTCAACGTAGAACAGCGACGCCCACACCTCGCTGAACAGGTCGGGGAGCCGGTTGTCGGGCAACAGGAAGAACCCGGCGATCAGGGTTGCGACTAAGACGACCGCGGCGGGAGGCAACAGGCGCTTGAACGTGCGTACCCACTGTCCGGCAATCGCGAGCGGCTTCGAGCCCTCGAGCCTGCGCACAAACGACCCCGTGAGGAAGAACGCGGAGATCATCAAGAAGGCGTCGACGCCGCCCGATACCCGGCCCACCCAGACGTGGTAGACAACGACGAGCAAAATCGCGACGGCACGAAGACCGTCGATGTCGGTGCGGTAGGTACGGGCAGTTTCAGCGGGCGCGGTGTTGGCCGCTGCGCTCGGAGGCCTAGTGTGAGTAAACATTGACCCAACTAGCGTAGCCGCAGCAGATCAACAAGGGGTGTACGGGTGGGGTTGATCGCCTGTAGTGAGCGTAACCCGTCTGAGGTGCAACGGCCCGTGCCTAAAGTAACGACCTCGCGTAGACTCTGCGGGTAACCTTCAACCAGCAAGTGAGAGTTCAACCTATGAGTGACTTCCTTTCACCTCCGGCACAGCGTTCCGGCGTCGTGCGCGGCAGTCTCACTCGAGCGCTCCGCGTGCTCGCGATGGGCGTTGGTGCAGTTCTGCTCGCCGCTGCACTCGTCGCTCCGGCAACGCCGGCAGAGGCGGCAAACCCCTCGAACGGGTTCCAGCCCGGCAACATCATTTCGGACGGAAAGTTCTACGATGGCAACGCGATGAGTGTGGCCGAGGTGCAGAGCTTTCTGAACAAACAGGTGCCGAGCTGTTGGTTGGGGCGGCCTGGTTACGAAGTGGGAAAACCTGTTTCGTGGAATGGGCCAACGAAGCTGGCGTCGAAGTGCTTGCGGGACTTCCGGATCAACACGTCGACCGAGCTCGCTAACCCATACTGCGCCGCAATCCCAGGGCAGAAGAATGAGTCTGCTGCTTCGGTGATCGTTCGCGTAGGTAAGGCGTGCGGCATTAGTCCCAAGGTGTTGCTGGTGATGCTCGATAAGGAGCAAAGCCTTGTCTCCGACCCCTGGCCGAACGAAAATCAGTATTTCTATGCGATGGGATATGCCTGCCCAGACTCCGGACCGGGCGGCGCTGCGAACTGCGATGCATCTCGAGGTGGTTTCGCGAAGCAGGTATACAGAGCCGCATGGCAGTTCAAGGTGTACCGGGCTTTTCCGAATAGTTACCGTTACCGCCCGTTCCAGGCAAATACGATTCAGTGGCATCCGAATGCGGGCTGCGGTACCTCGCAGGTCAGGATCGATGGTTATGCGACCGCGGCGTTGTATATCTACACGCCTTATCGTCCGAACCAGGCCGCACTGAACGCTGGCTGGGGGACCGGGGACGCATGTTCGAGCTATGGCAACAGAAACTTCTACAACTACTACAACGCGTGGTTTGAAAACCCGGTACTCAAGGTCGACAGCCGCTTCACAGCGCTCCACAAAGAAATCAAGCCAACGCTCGGTGACATCGTCGAGAACGCAACGGCAGTGTCCGGCGGATTTCGCCAGAACGTGGAAAAAGGTTCGATGTACTGGCACCCGAAGACCGGAGCCCAGGTGGTCAAGGGAGGCATCCGAACGTACTACAACTCCCTCGGTGCCGCATCGAGCATTCTCGGATTCCCGCTCGCGAAAGAGCGCCAGATTTCGGGTGGCTACTACCAGGAGTTTCAAGGCGGACTGATTTCCTACGCCTCCGCAACGAAACGATACGTGATCAGAGGATCCATCCGAGAGCACTTCCTCGCCGTTGGCGGGTTCAATCGCGCGGGACTTGCGCAAGGACTCGAGCAGAAGGTCGGTTCCGGCTATTACCAGGTATTCGACAAAGGCTGGATTACTAGCCTCCACGGCTACGGCAGGTCTTTCGTAACCGGGAAGATCTTAGACAAGTACAAGGCGCTCGGCGGGCCAGCTGCTCTAGGTTTCCCGAAGGCAAGCGCCCAAACACACGCATCAGGACAGTGGCAGCTCTTTGAGAAATCCACTCTTTATCTTTCTGCAAATGGGACGGTAATCCCTGTACGAGGGAGCATCCGCAACCAACAGATGGCCTCCGGTGGTGTGGGTGTGACTGGGTTCCCGCTTGCTGGTGAGCGGCAGTTGGCTGATGGGACGTGGGCGCAGGAGTTTGAGCGTGGCACGGTGGTGTGGAAGAACCCGAATGGCGCGTTCTTGACGCCTGGCAAGGTGCGGGATTATGTGCGTGCGAATGGTTTGGGTTCGCTGGGTAAGCAGGTTGGGAAGTCGGTGACGAGTGCTGCAGGTGAGATGCAGGAGTTCTCGGGGTCGACGTTGTACTGGTCTGCTGAGCATGGGTATGTTCCGGTGCGCGGGAGCGTTCGTGTGTACCAGGTGTCTGTTGGTGGTGTGGGTGTGACTGGGTTCCCGCTTGCTGGTGAGCGGCAGTTGGCTGATGGGACGTGGGCGCAGGAGTTTGA